>DATHEV010000095.1:0-6279 GCA_035318405.1 Iamia sp. | reverse complement strand
CTCGACGAGGTCGACGATCCGTGGGCCGGGATGGCCCGCCACGCCCGCTCGCTCCAGAGCCGCTGGCAGCACCTCGAGTCCCTCGTCACCGAGGCCGAGGCCACCGCCGACTGAACCCCCTGCGAACTCGGTGGGATAGGTGCCCAGAATCGGGCGTCCATCCCACCGAGTTCGGGCGGGGCGCCGTCGGGTCTATCCGGCCACGACGTCGAACTCGTTGCCCTCGGGGTCGGCGAGGGTCACCCAGGTCGCGCCCTCCTCGGTGTGCTCCGCCAGCCGGGTGGCGCCCAGCGTCACGAGACGCTCCACCTCGGCCGGCAGGTCCGTGGCGGTCAGGTCCGGGTGCAGCCGGTTCTTGCCGGTCTTGGCCTCCGGCACCTGGAGGAAGTACCAGCCGGGCCTCTCGCCGACGACCGCGTACCGGGCCGTGCCGCCGTCGGCGACGGGTTGGTCGAGCACGGCGGCCCAGAAGGCCGCTTGGCCGAGGGCATCGGTGCAGTCGAAGGTGAGGTGGGTCAGGGTCGCGCTCATCGGGCGCCTCCTTGGGTGATGGGCCAGCAGACCTCAGCGCGGTCGTCGGCCAGGTAGATCTCTCGGATGGGCCCGTCGACCCCGAGGCCGAGCTCGGCCACGACGGTGCCGAGGGCGCCGTAGGTCTGGTCGAGGTCGTCGAACGGGCCGTCGTGGACCATGGCGGCCACGCGCGTGGCGGGCAGCTCGAGGGCGGTGCACCGTTCGATCGATCCGAGCGAGGCGGCGCCGGCCACCGGCACGAACGCCACCACCTCGCCGGCCCCCTCGGTGAAGAAGGCGTCGTCGTAGAGGGCGCCGTCGGGTCCGGCCGGGGCGTGCCCCTCGGTGCCGAGCGCGGCGTGCAGCTCGGCGAACCCCTCCTCGAGCCAGGCCCCGGCCTCGTCGAAGGCCACCTCGCCCCGCACCGCGACCACCGGCGTGGCGGCGAGGGTCCGGTAGGTCACCGGCCGCGGTGAGAGGGCGCCGCTCAGCAGCGAGTGCAGGGATGCCACCGTCTGCTGGGTGCGCTCGAGCTGGTCCTGCATGGCCTCGAGGTGGGCGAGGATCGCCTCGTTGCGACTGGCCAGGTCGGGGGCCTGGAGCACGGACCGCACCTGCTCGAGGGGCATGTCCAGGTCGCGGAACCGGCGGATCGCCTGGCCGACGGCTACCTGGTCCGCCGTGTAGCGCCGGTAGCCGGTCGCCGGGTCGATCTCGGCCGGCTCGAGCAGGCCCACCTCGTGGTAGTGCCGCAGCGCCTTCACGCTGAGGTAGGTCATCTTCGAGAGCTCGCCGATGGTGAGGGGAACCGTCATGGTGCTCAGCATCCCAGTGCCGCCGTCGCCGCCGCTGCGCCCCGGCGCATCAGGTCCCCCACGAGCGGGGCCAGCTCGTCGGGCAGCACGTCGGTGACCCACGTCAGCGTGCTGGTGCCGTCGGTCTCCGCGGTGACCGCGAACGACGCGCTGTGGTGGCGGAAGGGCCCGTCGACCACGGCGTAGGCGAAGCGGCGGGCGTCGTCGTCGACGGTGACGATCCGCTCCCGGACCTCCATGCCGTCGGCGAAGGTGACGACGCGCTCGTCTCCCTCGATCCGGGCGTCGGTCAGCACGCCGGCGAACAGGAGGTCGGGACGACCGACGTCGCGGACGGCGGCCCACACCCTGTCAGCGTCGGCAGCGAGCGGGATCTGCGTGGTGATCGAGGCCATGCGACCAGCCTGCGGCCTCCCCTCGCGGGAGGGTCAAGCACCGATCGTCCCGAGGGCGAGGGTGAGACCTCCCCCGGCGAACGACCGGACGGGGAGGCGTCCCCTGCATACCGTCCAGGGACATGACACCTGAGGTGCGGACGGCCTTCGACCTGCGGAAGGGGCCGCCCCCACCGGGCGGCCCGACGCCGCCCCCCACGCGGCGGGAGGTGCGCCGGGCCCGGCTCGCGGTGGCGGCCATCGTCGCCGGCGGGCTCGCCGTCGACCTCGGTCTCCGGGGTGGCGGGATCGGCCTGGGGTCCACCGTCGCCCTCTCGGTCGCCGCCCTCGGGGTGCTGGCCACCGGGCGGCACCGGACGGCGGAGACGTGGGGCCTCACCGCCGTCGCCCTCGTGCTGGCCGGCTGTCTGGCCGTGCGCACCAGCCCGTGGATCGTGATCCTCGACTGGATCGCCGTCGTCGGCCTGCTCGCCCTGGCGGCCACGCCCCGGGCCGGCATCCCGGTGATCGGGCAGTCGCTCGTCTCTCTGGCCCGGCGGGCCACGATGCCCTGGGTCATGGCCCCCGCGACCGGGGTGATCGAGCCCATCGAGATCGGCCAGGTCCTCGCCCGGGATCGCCGCGACCGCCGGCACCGCCGGGCGACGGACGCCACCGGCGGGCCGATGCCCGATCGGCCCCGACCCTCCCGCACCGGGCTGGCCCCGGCGGTGGCGCGGGGCCTCCTGCTCGCGGTCCCGATCGTGGCCGGACTGGGCCTGCTGCTGGGCTCGGCCGACGCCGTCTTCGCCTCGTTCTTCGAGATCCCGACGCCGCGGCTCGACCTCGGGGGCGCCCTCGTCCACCTCCTCCTCGTCGGCCTCGGCGCCGCCGTCGTGGCCGCCCTGCTCGGCACCGACAAGCAGGTCCGCCCTCTCGCCCGCAGCACGGCCCGGCCCCTCGGCGCCATCGAGGCCACGGTCGTGCTCATCGGCCTGGCCCTCCTCTACACCCTGTTCGCGGTGGCCCAGCTGGTGGCCGCCGTCGGGGGCGACGGCCGGGTGCAGAGCACCACCGGCCTCACCTACGCCGAGTACGCCCGCTCCGGGTTCTTCCAGCTCCTCTGGGCGGCCGGCATCACCCTGGTCGTGCTGCTCGGCATCCGGGCGCTGACCCGCGAGACGTCGCCGCGCCAGGACCTGGCCGTCCGGGCCTGCTCGGCGCTGTGCTGCCTGCTGACCCTCGTGCTGGTGGCCGCCGCCATCAACCGGCTGGCCGTGTACCGCAACGCCTACGGCCTCACGATGCTGCGGCTGGCGTGCACCACCTTCGCCTGGTTCCTGGGCGCCACCTTCGTGCTCCTCGCCGTCCGCCTGGTGCAGGGCCGGGGCGGGCGGGACTGGCTGCCGACGGCGATGGCCGTCACCGCCCTGCTGACCCTGCTGTGGTGGAACGGGTCGAACCCCGAGGCCCACGTGGCCCGGACCAACATCGACCGGGCCGTCGAGACCGGCAAGCTCGACGCCGACTACGCCGACGGCATGTCCGATGACGCCCTGCCCACCCTCGTCGCCGGTCTCGACCGCCTGCCCGCCGACGCCCGCGCCGACCTCGTCGCCCGTCTCTGCGGCCCCGAGGATCCCGAGGAGTACGACGTCGACTGGGGCCGTCCCCACGTCGAGCCCGAGGCCGACGGCACCGTCGAGACGAACGACGGCTGGGCCGCCTTCAGCTGGGGCCGCCGGGCCGCGGTCGACGCCATCGAGGACTGCCCCGCCCGCTGACCCCCGCCGGGCGTTACCTCCGCATCATCTACGGCCCCGAGCACCTCACCGAGGCCAACCTCTCCCGCCTGCGCCAGCGGGGGCTGGGCCGCAAGTCGTCGCTGGCCCGCCGGGAGGGGGCGCTCGGCATCGAGGCGCTCGAGCGCTTCGTCGCCGGCGAGCCGCTGCACCGCGTCCACGAGTGCGTCTTCGCCGTCCTGGCCCTGGAGAGCGAGCCCGTCGACCCCCGTCTCTGATCACCCCTCCGGGCGAGGCCGGCCGGCGCGGGTGTGCTCCACGATGGTCGGCGGTGGGGCTCGGGGGTGATGGGGCCCGCGGGCCCCACCTCAGCCCGAGACGTCGTCGAGGTGCTGGAGGAGGTCGTGGGCGGCGAGCTCGACGTCCTTGTGGCGCCACTCGCTGGCCCGGTAGACGCAGGCGATCAGCGCCGTGCGGTGGACGCGCCGGAGATCGCCGGCCACGAAGGCGTAGCGGGCCTTGGTCTCGTCGGTGGCCCCCTCGGTGAGCCCCAGGTGCCAGCCCGCGTAGTCGTCCCACGTGTGGCTCTCGAGGTAGGCGTTCTCGTCGTCGGCCTTGGGCTGGACGTCGCCCCAGTCGCTGTCCAGGACGTACTGCCGGGCGTCGATCAGCCGGCGCACGTGGGCCACCGCATCGGGGTTCACCGCGTACTTCGCCATGCCGCCAGGCTGCCCGCCCCCAGCGCTCTCAACCCCCCTGGGGTCGGGGCCCTACGGTGGCGGGGGTGGGCATGCGGGTGCTGGTGACCGGGGGCGGGGGGTTCGTGGGCTCGTACACGGTGCCGGCGCTGCGGGCGGCCGGCCACGACGTCCGCCTGCTGGTCCGAAGTCCCGAGCGAGCCCTGGGCGTGCTGGCCCGGCGGGGCATCGACGAGGCGGACGTCGAGCTGGTGGTGGGCGACATGGTCGATGCCGACGCCGTGGCCGAGGCGGTCGACGGCTGCGACGCCACCATCCACGCCGCCGCCGCCATCGGCATGACCGGCCACGACGGCACCTCCGTGCTCGACGTCAACACCACCGGCGCCCGCACGGTCGTCGGCGCCGCCCTCGCCGCCGGCCACGACCCCGTGGTCCACGTGTCGAGCGTGGCCGTCTTCGTGCCACCGGTCGAGCCGGTGATCGGGCCCGAGTCGACGCTGGCGTCGCCCCGCACCGACTACGGCCGGTCGAAGGTCGTCACCGAGCAGGAGCTGCGGGCCCGCCAGGACGCCGGCGACCCCGTCACGATCGTCTACCCCGGCGGTGTCATCGGGGCCGACCAGCCCCACCTCGACGCCACCCTCGAGGGCCTGGTGGCGGCACGCACCCAGGGCTGGCCCCGCACCCGGGGCGGCGTGAACCTGGTCGACGTGCAGGATCTGGCCGCTGTCCTCGTCGCCTGCCTCACGCCCGGCGCGGGCGCCCGCCGCCTGCTGCTGGGCGGGCACTTCCTCGCCTGGGCCGAGCTGGGCGCCCTCGTCGACGAGATCACCGGGGTCCGGGCCTGGCGGGCGCCGCTGCCCAAACCGGTGCTGATGGGCTTCGCCGCTGCCCTCGACGGCATCCGTCGCATCCGGCCCCTCACCTACCCGCTCACCCGCGACGCGGCCGAGATCATGACGACGATGGTCGCCACCGACGACTCGGTCACGCTCGACTCGCTCGGCGTGACCCTCCGCCCGGTGCGGGACTCGCTGACCGAGACGATGCGCTGGCTGGCCGAAGCCGGCCACCTCCCGGCCAAGAGCGCCGGCCTCCTCGCCCCCACCTAGGGCCGTTCTGTGTGCGGAAAACCACCGGTCCGGTGGTTTTCCGCACACGGAACGGGTGGGGTCAGAGCGGTTCGAGCAGGACGACGACGATGGTGCTGCCGGGCGCCCGCCAGCGGGCGATCTCGCGGTGCGACGCCGGGCGGCCGGCGGTGCCGTCGACGGTGAGCGAGGGCAGCCGGTCGAGCTCGAGCCGGCTGGGGTCGCCGACGACCCAGAGACGGCCGGCGGCGCGGGCCTCGTTCCAGCGCACGGTGCCCGGGGTCTCGTCGGGCTCGAAGCGGAGGACCTCGCCGAGGGGCCGGTCGGCCGGGACGAGCAGGGGGTCGGCCGCCGGCTCGACCGATCGCCACGCCGCCTCGAACGGCGGGCGGGAGGTCGCCTCGCGCGAGATGAGGATGGTGTCGCCCGGCTCCAGCCCGGCGGCGACCCGGCGGGCGGCGACCGTCCAACCGTCGAGCGGGCGGGTGTGCAGGTAGGCGTGTCCGGCGACCAGCGCGACCGCCACCGCGCCCACGGCGACGGCGCGCAGGACGGGCGCCGCCGGCCGGCGGACGCGGCCGGGCCGCTCGATGGCAACCGCCATCAGCAGGGCCAGACCGGGGACGCTGCCGACGGCGTAGCGGGGCACCAGCGAGGGCCGGGCCAGCGAGAGGAGGAGCAGCAGGACGAGGGGCGCCAGCCCCCAGAGCACCGGGACGAGGGCGCGGGCCCGGGCGAGCGGAGTGGGAGCCCGGCGGCTGGCGACGACCCTGATGGCGGCGCCGAGCAGCACGACCAGCACGAGGCCGATGCACACGAGCGGCCAGCGGCTGAGGAACCGCTGCACGAAGAGGTTGATCGTCTCGATGCTCACCGGCTTGACCCAGTCGCCCACGTCCTCCGATGCCGTCCGGGCCAGGATGGCGGTGAGCAGCGTGGCCAGGCCGACGCCCCGAAGGGCCCGCAGCCACGTCGGCCGGTCGGCCCGGGCCACGACGAGCAGGCCGAGCTGGGGCAGCAGCTGGAGGAAGGTCAGGCCGTGG
>DATHEV010000094.1:0-2699 GCA_035318405.1 Iamia sp. | reverse complement strand
GCCCGGGCCCGCCGGGCGTCGGGTCTGTACGATCACGCCGCCCATCCCCAAGGAGGACCCGTGGCCGTCAGCGCCTACATCCTGATCCAGACCGAGGTCGGCAAGGCGGCCCAGGTGGCCGAGGAGGTGGCCAAGATCTCCGGCATCACATCGGCCGAGGGGGTCACCGGCAGCTACGACGTCATCGCCCGAGCCGAGTCCGACACCGTGGACGACCTCGGCAAGATGGTCGTGTCCCGCGTCCAGCTCGTCGAGGGCATCACCCGCACCGTGACCTGCCCGGTGGTGCATCTCTGATCGCCGCCTGACCAGGGCCGGTCCGCTCCCCCGGGGGTGACTGGAACCAACATTGCGATCCCGTTACGGTTCGTCATCGAATCGTCATCTACTTCCGGGATCGCCTTCGTGCTCACTCGCCGCCGCTCCGTTGCCGCTGCCGCTGCCCTCGCCCTGCTCCTCGCTGCCGCCTCGCTGGCCGGGTGCACCCCCGGCCAGAGCGCCGTGGACCACGCCCGCCAGCAGATCGGCCGGCCCTACACCTACGGCGGCGCCAGCCCCAGCGGCGGCTTCGACTGCTCGGGGCTGACCTCCTGGGCCTGGAAGCAAGCCGGCGTCACGTCGATCCCCCGGACCTCCCGCGACCAGCACGCCTGGGCCAAGACCATCACCCGCCAGGAGCTCCAGCCCGGCGATCTCGTCTTCTACAGCTCGGGCGGCCCCCGCGGGACCGTCAGCCACGTCGCCCTCTTCATCGGCGGCGGGAAGATCGTCCACGCCAGCAGCAGCCACGACCGGGTCGAAGAGGCCCCGGTCGACTACTGGTCCGGCCACCTCGTGGGCTACGGCCGCATCCCCGCCTCGGCGCTGCCGTAGGTCCGGTCTCGGCGCCCCGTCGCCCCCCACCCGGGGCGCCGACCGCCGGCGCTGGGGGCCAGGGCAACGTCGCCCCGCCCCCGGCGCCGGACCGATCTCCACCCCTCCCGAACTCGGGGGGAAATGTGCCTCTGGAGGGGCACATTTCCCCCCGAGTTCGCAGAAGGGGTGTCAGTCGTCGATGCGGGGAGCGCGGCGGCCGCCGAGCTGGAGCCAGCCCTCGCCGACGCGGAGGAGACGGGCCACACCGGTGCCGTCGGTGCTGACCGCGTCGCGAGGACCGGTGAAGGCGAAGGTGGCGGGCGGGTCGGGGGGCGGCTGCCAGCCCACGTCGGTGCGGGCCTCGGTGGTGATGCGCACCGTGGCCGGCTCGTCGCCGGCGACGACGGTGAGCACGCCGAACGAGTGCAGGTAGCGCCCCGCCACCCGGTCGGGGTCGACGGGCACGTCCGGATCGGGTGACGGGTCGCGCTCGACGATGCCGGCGGTCCGCTCGAGGGCCCAGCGCCGGACGGCCTGGTTGACCGCGCCGCCGTTGGTGGCGTGGGTGCAGACGGCCACCACGATGCCGCGCTCGGGCACGACGACGAGGTCGGTGGAGTACCCGACGGTCAGCCCGCCGTGGTCGATCGTCGTGACGCCGTCGGTGGTGCGGACCGACCAGTCGAGCGCCACCGAGCCCACCTCGTCGGAGTCGACCACCGCCGTGTGGAGGCGGGTCCGGGCGGCGGCGTCGAGCAGGACGGTGCCGTCGTCGGCCTGCCCGTCGAGCTGGAACCGGCCCCACCGCAGGAGGTGCGGGACCGACGCCACCAGGCCGCCGGCCGCCCAGTCGAGCGGGCCCAGCTCCCACCCCGGCTGCCAGCCGGCCCGCCGGAGGACGGCCACCTCGCCCCCGATCACCCAGTGGGGCAGGGCCACGGGCCGGGTGATGGCCTCGTCGGCCGTGAAGCAGGCGCCGTCCATGCCGAGGGGGCTCAGGAGCCGACGACGCACGACCTCGGGGAAGGGCGGGCCCGACACCACGGCCACCAGCTCGCCGGCCAGGCTGAAGCCGGCGTTGCTGTACGAGAAGCCGTCGCCCGGGTCGAAGAGGTGCCGGGCGCCGGCCAGGGCCTCCAGGTGGTCGGCCTCGGGGTGGGTGAAGAGGTGGTCGCCGTCGAAGCCCGACTGGTGGCTGAGGAGGTGCTCGACCGTGATCGCCTCGAGATCGACGTCCGGACCGAGCGCGGCGGCGAGGTCGGGCAGATGGCGGGCGGCGGGGTCGTCGTAGGCCACCCGGCCGTCCTCGACCAGGAGGGCGACGACGGCCGATGTGAGGGTCTTGGTCACCGACCCGACCTGGAACTGGGTGGCGGCCCGGAGCGGGACGTCGGTCTCGACGCTGGCGATGCCGTGCGGCACCACGTGGGCCTCGCCGTCGACCCACACCCCCGCCACCATGCCCGGGACGCCGTGCTCCTCGACGGTCGAGGCGACGACCTCGGTCAGCTCCTCGACGATGCCCACGAGCCCGGACCGTACCGCCGGTCGGGCCCTACCGGTGGAGGACCATGGCCCGGATGCCAAGGCCCATCAGGAACAGGCCACCCAACCCGTAGAGCAGGTACACCTTGTCCCGGATCTGGTTCCGGTACGAGTAGATGATCCCCACCGCGAACAGGCCCGAGAAGCCGTACAGGGTGTGGAACTGCGTCGGCTCGATGTCCTCGGTGTTCTGGTAGAGCACACCCAGGCCGACCTGGACGAAGATGGCCACCTCGACGACGGCGGTGAAGACCCAGAGGGGCCGCCCCCGCAGCGCCTCCACCCGGTGGGCGGCCAGG
>DATHEV010000093.1:0-2248 GCA_035318405.1 Iamia sp. | reverse complement strand
TCGGCCGCGCTCTGTCATCCTCCGCAGGACCTCGCCGACCGTGGGCTTCAGCACCACCGTCTCGGAGGCGATCCCGTTGTCCGACAAGACCTCTTGGTAGGCCGTCAGGGGGTTCGGTGGAACCTGGTAGAGGATGAACTCGAGGACGACGCCCCGCCCCGCTCCGATGGCGGCCAGCAGGTCCTTCGCCACCTGGTCCTGGACGATGCGCTCGTGGTCGGGACTCCTCAGCCCCGAGCCCCAGCCGTTGGCGACCCAGTACTCGTCCTCGCTGACACAGGTCCACCCCAGCCGGTCGGCCACGCCAGCAGCCAGCGTGCTCTTGCCGCTGCCACCCGGCCCGGTGATCAGCAGGGCGCGAGACACGAGGTGGCTCGGGCCCTCCGTCAGGGCGAGTCCTCTTCGATTGCTCGGGGCAGGATCGCGATCAGGCCCGGCAGGTCGGTCTCGACGGTGGACCAGAGCACGTCGAGGTCGATGTCGAAGTAGTGGTGGATGAGCCGATCAGGCATCCGTGCTGCCGCAGACCACGGCACCGCTGGGTACTGCTCTCGCGTTTCGGATGTCACCTGCTTGGCGGCCTCGCCGACGATCTCGACGAGCTTCGTCAGCGCGAGGACGAGCATCTCGTCGTCGTCGAGGGCTGCTCTGTCCCTGCCGTCGACGAACCGCAGTGCCGTCGCCACCGCATCGGCCATGTGCCGGATGCGGACCTCGTCGTCAGGCGGCATACAGCTCCCTCGCCGACGCCGCGACCGTGTCTCGGAAGTAGGGACTGAGATCGTTGAACGTCCGCAGGTCGACCTCCCGACCGAGCTGTGCACCCAGTTCGATCTCCATCGCCGCGATCGTCAGCAGCCCGGGCGTCCGGCCCGGCTCGAACTCGACCAGCAGGTCGACATCGCTCTCGTCCGTGAAGTCGGCTCGAAGCACCGAACCGAACGCGGCCAGACGTCGCAGCCCGTGGCGAGCGGCGAAGTCCGCCAGCGCCTGCTCCCCGATCGCAACTCCCGGCCTGAGCTCCATCCATCCATCATCCCCGAACGACACCGGATACGCGGGGACATCATCCGAGGGGAGATGGGCCAGGGCGATCATCTCAACGGGTTGGAGCGGAGCGGGGGGGATTCGAACCCCCGGGGGCTTGCACCCCGGTCGCTTTCAAGGCGACTGCGATCGTCCACTCTGCCACCGCTCCGTCGGTGAGCGTAGGCCGATGCGCACGGCCGGAGCGGGTCCGTTGGGGGCGTCGGCGGGCCAGGCCAGGAGCAGGTCGTCCCGGGCGGCCGTGGCGTCGAGCGGGCCGTGGCCCAGCAGGGTGACCGGGCGGCCGGCGAGCGGGGCCAGGCCCGGCAGGGTCACGGTCGACCCGTCCGGCGGGGCGAGGAGGACGGCGTAGACGGCGCCGTCGGCCTGGGTGAAGCGCACGTCGATGCCCTCGGCGGTGGTGGCCGACGCCTCGACCCACGGCCGGGTGCCGACCAGCGCCTCGCCCGAGACGTCCATCCAGGCGCCGAGGGCCCGCAGCCGCAGTGCCTCGCGCTCGGTGATCGTGCCGGCCGCGTCGGGCCCCACGTTGAGCAGCAGGTTGCCGTTCTTGGCCACCATGTCGACCAGCGAGCGCACCAGCTCGTCGGGGTCGATGAGACGGTCGTCGGGCTCGTTGACGTTGATGCCGAAGGCGGCGCCCATGCCCCGGGTCGCCTCCCACTTGTGGTTGGTCGCCGTCGGGGGCGAGGAGTACTCGGGCGTGCGGAAGTCGGCGAGCGGGTGGCCGGACGACGGGCCCATCTCGGGCAGACGGGGCAGCGCCACCCGCACGGCGGCGCTCAGTGCGGTCCGCACCCGGGGCCGGGCGAGCATTGCGGGCGGGACCACCCAGCGGTCGTTGATCGTCCCGTCGGGCACCCGGCGGAGGTAGTCGGCCAGGAAGGCCCGCAGGTCGAACCCGGGCGGGGCGCCGATGTCGCTCCACACGACGCTGGGCTCGTAGCGGTCGACCAGCTCACGCAGGTGGGCGTCGGCGTAGGCGGCATACGCCGGGTCGCGGGGGACACAGGCCAGGGCGTCGACCGGCTCGACGATCGGGAGGTCCTCCCAGGTCCAGTCGAGACCGACCGAGTAGTAGGTGCCGAAGCGCATCCCCCGACGCCGGACGGCCGCGGCCAGCTCGCCGACGACGTCACGGGGCGCGTGCCACCCCGGCTTGTGCGGGTTGGGCACGGCGCTGGGCCAGAGCAGGTAGCCG
>DATHEV010000092.1:0-5341 GCA_035318405.1 Iamia sp. | reverse complement strand
ACGGAGCGCTGAGCTCATCACGTCTCGCTGACGGTGGTTCAGAAGGTCACGCCCCCTGACCATCGCCTCGATGGCCTGGAGCTCGAGCGTCCGCTTGTCGATGTACTCGACGAGCGCGTCGATCGACCGCCTGAGCACTTTCAGCTGGTGGATGACGAAGTAGGTGAGATCGTTGCCATCCGTCTCGGTGCACAGGTAGGCCCGGCTGTACTTCGCCGGGGCCCTCTTGAGGATGTTGGAGATCGAGATGAACTCGGCCAGCCAGTAGCCGTCCGACAGCAGCGACCAGTAGAACAGTGCCCGGGCCGTTCGGCCATTGCCGTCGCTGAAGGGGTGGTCGTAGCCGACCATGAAGTGCAGGACGATGGCCTTGACGACGGGGTGGAGGAAGCCCTCGCCCGTGTCTCCCGATGCGAATCGCACCAGCTCCTCCATCCGCTCTGGGAGCTCGTCGGCGGGGGGAGGCCGGTGGACCTGCGGACCGTCCACGCCCGAGTACACCCCGATCCGATCGTCCTCCGGCCTCTGAAGACGCCCGGTATCCTCCTCATCGTCGAGGGTCCCCTCCGTCACGATGCGATGGAGGTCGAGGATGTCGTCCACCTGCAAGGTGCGGCCCATGAGCTCTCTCGCCCGCATCATGGCTCGGTAGTTGTTCACGATCATGACCTCGCTCTTGTCACGAGGATCGCGACCGGTCGCGAGCAGTCGCTTCGCGTCTCGGCGGGTCGTCGTCGCTCCTTCGAGCTGGCTCGACGTGATCGCCTCCTCTGTGAGCGAGCTCACGAGGTACCGGGCCCGCTCCGACGGGATCTGATCCCGCGCCCCGAGATGGCCGCCCGCTTGCTGGTCGATGGCGTGCACCGCTTCGAGCACCGGATCCACGTTGCAGAACACGAAGGGCTCGCCCGATTTCGACCGGAGCGGCAGCGGCCGCTCGATCTGCGAGCGGGCGTACTTCGTGCTCAGCCACCACTCACGATGGTCGAGTCCCTCGGGGGGCCGACGGTTTCGCATCTCGTCCCAGTGGAGGTAGCGCCCCTTGGCGTCGAGGGGACCGATGTCCGGCCGGAGCATCACCTCCAGACCGCGTCCGGGCTCGAGCTCGTCGAGGATCGCCCCGATGCCGGGGGGCTTCTGGGGCACCTTCACGGCCGACCTCCTACTAATGGGATACTAATGCTGCTCAGTAATAGTACTACAACCATGAAGTACTAACTACTAGCACGATCAGTATCCCATTAGTACGTGACGGGTGGCGTACCCGCGAGACGGGACTGGATCTCGACGGCCGTTACTTGCGGCGGCGGCGCCAGTAGAGGGCGAAGAAGACGGCCATGACGGCGGCAACGGGGAGGGCCAGCTTCTTGGCCACGGGAGCGGCGGCGGCGTCGAGGAGGTCGATGGGTTCGGGTTCGGGGGCGTCGATCGTGCGGGCGCCGCCCGACGAGGAGGAGGTGGTCGCGCCGGCCGCGGCGCCGCCACCGGTGGCCGCGGTCCCGGTCGGGACGCCGCCTGCCGCCGGAGCCGGTGCGGTCTCGACCGGGCTGCCGGGGCCGGCCGAGGCCGCTCCCGACGCTCCCTCGGTCACGTCGACCACGGGCTCATCCTCCGACGGCGACGGCGACGGCGAGGACGACTCGGCGGCAGGCTCAGCAGAGACATCCTCACCGGCCAGGACCTTGGTCTCGAGGCAGGTCACGAACTGGCCGAGGAGCTTGTTGGAGATGTCGTTCATGGCGCTCCGGCCGAACTGGGCCACCTTGCCGGTGATGCTCAGGTCGGTGGTGATGGTGACCTCGGTGCCGCCACCGTCCGCCGAGACGGCGGAGGCCGTGATGGTGGCGTTGGCGTTGCCCTTGCCACCGGTGTCCTTGCCGCTGGCCTTGAGCACCGCTCGATGCGAGGAGTCGTCGCGCTCGACCAGGCGCGCCGTCCCCTTGAACCGGGCGTTGATGGGCCCGACCTTGAGCTTGACCTCGCCCCGGTACTCCTCCCCCTCCACCTCGGTGAGCTGGGCCCCGGGCATGCAGGGGGCGATCCGCTCGATGTCGCAGAGGATCGGCCACATCTCGTCGATGGGGCTCGAGACGGTGAAGGTGTTGGTCAGCTCCATGGGAACCTCCTGGGTACAGCGTCAGCCATGTATGGGTCCGGTGGTGTCGCGCAGGTGGGGGGCGGGGCGGCCGCTGCGCAGGGCGATGATCTCGGCGACGATGGCCACGCCGGTCTCCTCGGGCGTGCGGGCGCCGATGTCGAGGCCGATGGGCGAGTGCAGGCGGGCCAGGTCGGCGGGGTCGGCGACGCCCTCCTCGGCCAGGCGGACGAGGCGGCGCTCGTGGGTGCGCCGGCTGCCCATGACCCCGATGTAGCCCACGGACGTCGCCAGAGCCGCCCGGATGGCGGGGACGTCGAACTTGGCGTCGTGGGTGAGGACGCACACCGCGTCGCCCGGGCCCAGCGACGATCCGACCCGCTCCAGCAGCCGGTGGGGCCAGTCGACGACGACCTCGTGGGCGGCCGGGAACCGCTCGGCGGTGGCGAAGACCTCGCGGGCGTCGCACACCGTGACCCGGTAGCCGAGCGTGCGGGCGACCCGGGTGAGGGCGGCGGTGAAGTCGACGGCGCCGAAGACGAGCATCTGCGGCGGCGGGGCGAAGGACTCGACGAAGACGGTGACGGCAGCCTCGTCGGCCTCGCCCCGGCTGCCGTAGTGGCGGAGGCCCGAGCGGGCCACGCCCAGCTCGCCGTGGGCGTCGCGCACGACGGAGTGGTCACGGCCGTCGTCGCCCAGCGTGCCGAGGGGGGTGCCCTCGGGCGAGACCAGCAGGCTGCGGCCCAGACCCGGACCGTCGACGATGGTGGCCACGGCCACCGGCCGCCGCTCCCGGATGTCGGCGCCCAGTCGATCCCAGACCTCCCCCAGCCCGCCGGGCCGGTCGAGGGCCTCGAGGAAGAGCCGCACGGTCCCGCCGCAGGTGAGGCCGACGGCGAAGGCGTCCTCGTCGGAGTAGCCGAAGGTGACGATGCGGGGCGTGCCGGGTTCGTGCTCGGAGCCGGACCCGGGCGGCGCCAGGCCCAGGTCGGGCCGGTCGACGCCGAGGAGGTCGAGGGCCTCGGCCACCACCGCGCCCTCGACGCAGCCGCCCGACACCGAGCCGGCGACCTCGCCGTCCTCGTTCACGGCCATGGCCGCCCCGGCGGCGCGCGGGCCGGATCCCTCCAGGTCGACGACCCGGCCCAGGGCGACCCGTCTCCCCGCGGCCCGCCAGCGGTCGACGGTGTCGAGTATCTCCCTCATGCGACGGCGGTCCGGGACGCGGGGCTCACGTCCGCCAGTGTGGCGAGCAGGCGGGCGAGGTGCTCCAGATCGGACAGGGACGCGCCCGGGACGAAGGCGTCGACGTGCGGCAGGGCGGCCGCCATCCCCCGGGCGAGCGGCTCGTAGCCGGGCACCGCGCTCAGCGGGTTGACCCACACCACCTGGTGGGCGACCCGATGCAGGCGGGCCATGGCCTCGGCCACGACGTCGGGATCGCCCCGGTCCCAGCCGTCCGACACGACGACGACCACGGCCCCGCGGGCCATGCCGCGGGCACCCCAGCGGTCGACGAACTCGCGCAGGGCGTCGCCCAGGCGGGTGCCGCCGGACCAGTCCTCGACGTCGGCGCCGGTGCGGGCCAGGGCCTCGTCCGGGTCCCGGGTGGCAAGGGCCCGGGTGATGCGGGTCAGCCGGGTGCCGAGGGTGAACGCCTCGACCCGACCGGCGCCGCGGCTGGTGACGGCAGCGTGGGCGAAGCGGACCAGGGCCCGGGCGTAGGGCTCCATCGAGCCGCTCACGTCGAGGAGCAGGACGAGACGGCGGGGCCGCTCGGTCGGAGCCCGGTGGTGGATCCGCAGGGGCTCGCCGCCGGTGGCGATGGCGGCGTGGACGGTGCGGCGCAGGTCGAGCTCGTCGCCCCGCGCCGCCGGACGACGGCGACGCGACCGCCGGGTGGCCACGCCGACCCGCAGGGCGGAGATGGCCCGGTGGAGCTGGTCCCGCTCGGCGGTCGAGCAGGTGGCCAGGTCGACGTGGCGGAGCTGCTCGACGGCGCTGTGCCGCAGGACCCGGGTGTCGTCGTCGGCGGGGTGGGCGTCGCCGTCGGCTGAGGACTCGCCCTCGACGAGCAGGGAGTCGGGGACCGGCAGCGACGGCGCCGACCAGGTGACCCGGTCCTCCAGCACCAGGGCGAAGGCGGCGTCGTAGGCGGCGGCGTCCTCGGGCCGGTGGATCAGGGTGGCCCGACCGGCCCAGTACAGGTCCTCCCGGCGGCTCGCCCCGACGGCGGCGATGGCCTGGGCGCACGCGACCTCGGAGCGCAGAGCGACGGGGACACCGTGGGCGCGCAGGGCTCGGGACAGGGCGGCGACGAGCTCGGCCCCCTGGGTGCTCATGCGGCCTCCCCGGACAGGTCGACCTTCCGGCGCGGTGGGGCGCCGCCGGTGAACCACCACCGCGCAAGAAGGTCGACCTGCGTGGCGATCGCCTCGGCCGCCAGGTTCCTGCGCGGTGGTGCACCACTGGCGGCGCACCAGCGCGCGGGAACCGATCTGGCCCCCTTCCCGCGCGGTGGGCCGCCGCCCGTGACCCGCCACCGCGCCGGAAGGTCGACCGGCGCGGTCACGGCGTCAGCCACCGGAGGTCCTCGAGCGGAGGGCGTCGACGAGGGCGTCGATGCCGAAGGATCGGGTGCGCTCGGCGTCCTCGCGGTACTTGAGGACGGCGCCGAGGGTGGCGTCGACCGAGGCGGGGTCGAGCGTCCGCCGGCCCAGCGCCGCCAGGGCCGTGGCCCAGTCGATCGACTCGGCCACGCCGGGGGGCTTGTAGAGCCCGAGGTCCCGCAGCTGGGCCGTCGCCGCCGCCACCTCGCGGGCCAGGACCTCGTCGGCTTCGGGCACGCGGAGCCGGATCACCGCCACCTCGCGCTCGAAGGTCGGATGCTCGACCCAGTGGTAGAGGCAGCGTCGCTTGAGGGCGTCGTGCACGTCGCGGGTCCGGTTCGACGTGATGATGACCACCGGCGGCACCGCGGCCGTGATCGTCCCCAGCTCGGGCACCGTCACCGACCAGTCCGACAGGACCTCGAGCAGCAGGGCCTCGAACTCGTCGTCGGCCCGGTCGACCTCGTCGATGAGGAGGACCGGTGGCGGATCTCCACCGGTCAGCGCCTGGAGCACCGGTCGCCGGGTCAGGAACCGCTCGTCGTAGAGCCCGTCCTCGGAGGTCGCTCCCGAGGCCCGCAGGTGGAGGAGCTGGCGGGCGTGGTCCCACTCGTAGACGGCGGAGGACACGTCGAGG
>DATHEV010000091.1:0-5356 GCA_035318405.1 Iamia sp. | reverse complement strand
CGGCTTCGTCGCCGGTGTGGCCGAGATCAACCCCGACGCCGCCGTCGACGTCCGCTACATCACCCAGCCGCCGGACTTCAGCGGCTTCGCCGACCCCGCCTCGGCCCGCACCATCGCCGACGACATGTACGACAACGACATCGACGTCGTGTACCACGCGGCGGGCGGCTCGGGCGGCGGCCTGTTCGAGTCGGCCGTCGAGGCCGACCGCCTCGCCATCGGCGTCGACTCCGACCAGTACCAGCAGCAGGACGAGGCCACCCAGCCCTGCATCCTCAGCTCGATGCTGAAGCGGGTCGACGTCGCCGTCTACAACGCCATCGACAGCCTGCTCAACGACGAGCTCGAGGGCGGCACCCCGCTCGAGTTCAACCTCGAGAACGACGGCGTCGGCTTCGCCACCGACGGCGGCCAGCTCGATGATGTCGAGGACCAGCTCAACGAGCTCAAGGACCAGATCATCGCCGGTGACATCGAGGTGCCCACCACGCCCTGACCCCACCGGGTCATGACCACCTGACAGGGCCCGGGACCACATCGGTCCCGGGCTCCGTCGTCCCCGCCCCCGAGGAGGCACCGTTGGCCCCCACGCTCGCCAAGCCCGGACCGGCGCCCCGCGCCGCCGACGGCCGCCCCCCGGCGGTCGAGCTCGAGGGCATCACCAAGCGGTTCCCGGGGGTCGTCGCCAACCGCGACGTCCACCTCCGGGCCGACGCCGGCACGATCCACGCCATCGTGGGCGAGAACGGCGCCGGCAAGTCCACCCTCATGAAGATCCTCTACGGGATGCAGCGGCCCGACGAGGGCAGCATCACCGTCGACGGGCGCCAGGTGTCGTTCCGCAAGCCGACCGACGCCATCAAGGCCGGGATCGGCATGGTCCACCAGCACTTCATGCTGGCCGACAACCTCACCGTCCTCGAGAACATCGTGCTCGGCTCGGAGCCGAAGACGCCGATCTTCCTCAACCGGGGCGCGGCGCGGCGCAAGATCGTCGAGCTGGGCCAGACCTACGGTCTCGCCGTCGACCCCGACGCCATGGTCGAGGTGCTCGGCGTCGGTGACCGCCAGCGGGTCGAGATCCTGAAGGTCCTCTACCGCGGGGCCAACGTCCTGATCCTCGACGAGCCCACCGCCGTGCTGGTGCCCCAGGAGGTCGAGGACCTCTTCCGCAACCTGCGCGAGCTCAAGCGGGAGGGCCTGACCGTCCTGTTCATCTCGCACAAGCTCGACGAGGTGCTCTCGGTCGCCGACGCCATCACCGTGATCCGATCCGGCACGACCGTCACCACCGTCGACCCGGCGTCGGTCACCGCCCGCGACCTGGCCAACCTGATGGTCGGCCACGAGCTGCCCACGCCCGAGACCCGCGAGTCCACCGTCACCGACACCGTCGAGCTGTCCCTGCGGGGCGTCACCGTCGCCGGGCCCGGCGGCAAGCCCGCCCTCGACGACATCGTCCTCGACATCCGTCGGGGCGAGATCGTCGGCGTGGCCGGCGTCGAGGGCAACGGCCAGACCGAGCTGATCAACGCCGTGATGGGCCTGGCCGACCTGGCCGCCGGCGCCGTCTACGTCGGCCCCGACGACATCTCGCGCTGGTCCACCCGCCGGCGCCGCGAGCAGGGCGTGGCCTGCGTCCCCGAGGACCGCCACCGCGACGGCCTCCTGCTCGACGCCCCGCTGTGGGAGAACACCGCCCTCGGCCAGCAGACCCGGCCCCCGTTCGTGCGGGGCCTGTTCATCGACCGCGACGGTGCCCGGCAGCGCACCCAGGACGTCATCGACGCCTACGGGGTGCGCACCCCGAGCGTCGACGTGCGAGCCGGGGCCCTCTCCGGCGGCAACCAGCAGAAGCTGATCATGGGCCGCGAGCTCATGACCGAGCCCCGGGTCCTCGTGGCCGCCCACCCGACCCGGGGCGTCGACGTCGGCGCCCAGGCCGCCATCTGGGACGAGCTGCGCAAGGCGCGGGTGGCCGGCCTCGCCGTGCTGCTCATCTCGGCCGACCTCGACGAGCTGATCGGCCTGTCCGACACGCTCATCGTGCTCTACGACGGTCGCATGGTGGCCCGGCTCGACCCGTCCACCACCACGCTCGACGATCTCGGCTGCTACATGACCGGCACCGATCCCACCGGCGGTGGCGACCTCGACGTCGATGCGGCGGCGGCCCTGGTGGCCTCGGCCGACCCGCTCGAGGTCGTGGCCCCGACGATCACGGTCGACGAGGACGGCTCACCGCCCACCGGCCCCTCGCTCGACAAGGAGCTCGACTCGTGAGCGAGCGCCGCGAGCGAACCAGAAGGCACGGCGGTCGACCCGACGGCGGAGCTTGCGGAGCCGGCCGACCTCATCGGTGCCCCGTGTGCGCGACCCCGGCACGAACCCCTCACGATCGGATGGTGCACCGATGAGGTCGAACCGCCTGCTGCTCACCCTGGCGGCACCGGTGCTGGCGATCGTCTTCGCCGGCATTGCGTCCACCCTCGCCCTGGTCTTCACCGGCAACTCGCCGAGCGAGGTCTTCAGCCTCCTCCTCGACCAGATGACCAGCGTCCGCGAGATCCTCCGGACCCTCAACCGGACGGGGCCGTACTACGTCTCCGGCGTGGCCGTGGCCATCGGGTTCAAGATGAACCTGTTCAACATCGGGGTCGAGGGCCAGTACCGCCTGGCCGGGGTGGTGGCCGCGGCGGCGGGCGCGGCCCTCCCCCTGCCCGGGCCCCTCCGGGTCGTGGGGATCCTCGCCATCGCCATCCTCGTCGGGGCCGGCTGGGCCGGCATCGCCGGCGTGCTGCGGGCCTACCGCGGGGTGAGCGAGGTGATCGCCACGATCATGCTCAACACCATCGCCCTGGGCGTGACGCCGTTCCTGCTCACCCGCTACTTCGAGTCCGACGAGGCGGGCTTCGCCGTCCGCACCGAGGTGATCCCCCAGGGGGGCCGGCTGCCGTTCCTCGACGACCTCGTGCCCGGCGGCGTGCCGGCGGGCGTGCGGTTCAACGCCTTCATCCTCATCGCCATCCTCGTCGGCATCGGCTACTGGGCCCTGATCTGGCGGAGCCGCTTCGGCTACGACCTGCGGGCGTCGGGCGCCAACCCCCACGCCGCCCGGGCCTCGGGCATCGACGCCAAGAAGATGACCGTCATCGCCATGCTCATCTCCGGCGGCATCGCCGGCATGGTCGGGCTGTCGACCATCCTCAGCTCGCCCTACCGCTACACCGAGGAGAGCTTCCTCAGCGGGCTGGGCTTCACCGGCATCGCCATCGCCCTGCTGGGCCGGAACAACCCGGTGGGCATCGCCCTCGGCGCCTTCCTCTGGTCGTTCATCGATGTGGCCCGCACCCCGCTCTCGGCGGCCAACCTGCCCCGCGAGATCGCCACCATCATGCAGGGCATCATCGTCCTCTCGGTCGTGATCGCCTACGAGGTCGTCCAGCGGGTCGGCCAGCGCTGGGAGGCGGCGGACATCGCCCGACAGGTCGACGACGGGCCCGAACCGCCACCCCCGTCGGACGAACCCATCCCCGCGGGGGCGCCGGCATGACCGTCGTCGACCCGGACCTCACCGCCGCCACCACCGTCGTCACCGGCGCGGAGCTCGAGGCCGCCCGCCGGCGCGACCCGTTCAGCCGCCTGCCGGCCTCCCTCCGGTTCGCCCTCTACGGCACCATCTTCGTCCTCATCCTCACCGCGGCCGAGCAGATCACCGACCAGGACCGGCTCACGGCGTCGAACACGTGGGAGTCGGCCCTCAAGCTGACGCTCCCCATCGCCCTCGCCGGCCTGGGCGGCCTGTGGTCCGAGCGGGCCGGCATCGTCAACATCGGCCTCGAGGGGATGATGATCCTCGGCACCTTCTTCGGCGCCTGGGGCTGCATCGAGTTCGGGCCGTGGCAGGGCGTCATCATCGGCATGGCGGGCGGCGCCGTCGGCGGCCTGCTCCACGCCATCGCCACCGTGGGCTTCGGCGTCGACCACATCGTCTCCGGCGTGGCCATCAACATCCTCGGCGCCGGGTTCACCCAGTTCCTCAACTTCGACTGGTTCGACTCGACCAACCAGTCGCCCCGGCTGCCCGAGGTCGTCGGCAGCATCCGCATCCCCGGGCTGCACGACCTCATCGGCGCCCGTCTCACCGGGCCATCGCTGCTCACCTGGCTGGCCGTCATCGTGGTGCTGCTGGTGGCGGCCTCGATCCTGCTGAAGCCGGGCCGGCTGCTCCCCTCGTCGCCCGTCACCGACATCGTCCGCCCCGTCGTCCGCGCCGTGCTCGGCCTCCTCGCCCTGCTCGCCGTCATCGACGTGGCTCCCTACCTCGACGAGCAGGGGCGCTTCGGCATCTCCGAGCTGGGTCGCATCATCCAGGGCATCACTGCCGAGGTGTCGTGGATCGTGGTGATGGGCGTGGTCGCCTTCCCGCTCTCCGCCGTGATCCTGTGGCGCACCAAGTTCGGGCTGCGGCTCCGGTCGGTGGGCGAGGACCCGACCGCGGCCGAGTCGCTCGGCGTCAACGTCTACCTGATGAAGGTGGTGGCCACGACGGTCTCGGGCGGGCTGGCCGGGCTCGGGGGCGTGTCGCTGGTCTACCTGTTCGCCAACCAGTACCGGGCCGGGCAGACCAACGGCCGGGGCTACATCGGCCTGGCCGCCATGATCTTCGGCAACTGGCGCCCCGGCGGGCTGGCCCTCGGCGCCGGCCTCTTCGGGTTCACCGACACCCTGAGCCTCCTCAGCGGCGACGCCACCCACGCCCTGTTGCTCGTCGTGGCCCTGGGCGCCGGCGTCATGATCGCCAAGGCGCTGTTCACCATCGTCTGGCAGGTGGTGAGCGCCCTGCGGGCCGGCGGCCCACGGGTCGACGGCCGATCGGTCTTCGCCGACGCCCTCTGGACCGCCGTCGTCGACCGCTGGCGGTCGGTCGCCGTCAGCGTCGTCGGGCTGCTGCTGGCCTTCGGCTGGTTCGCCCTGGTCGACGAGCTGCCCAACGAGGTCGTGGTGTTCCTGCCGCACCTCACCACCCTGCTGGTGCTGACCTTCGCCTCCCAGCGGCTCCGGCCACCGGCCGCCGACGGCCTGCCCTACCGCCGGGGCCGGTCGGGGTGACCGGCACCATCGACTGGGACGACCTGCGGGCCCGGGCCCGCGAGGTGGCGTCCCGGGCCTACGCCCCCTACTCCGGGGTCCGGGTCGGCGCCGCCGCCCTCGTCGACGATGGCCGGATCGTCGTGGGCTGCAACGTCGAGAACGCCAGCATCGGCCTCACCACCTGCGCCGAGAACGGCGTGGCCTCGGCCCTCGCCGCCTCGGGCGGCGGCCGCATCGTCGCCCTGGCCGTGGTGGCCGGCGA
>DATHEV010000090.1:0-9736 GCA_035318405.1 Iamia sp. | reverse complement strand
GCAACACCTACACGCAGGCCAAGGTGCCCGGTGTCATCGACGCCATCTACGCCTACCACACGATCTCGGAGTCGGCGGGCGGTCGCGGCTGGTGCGACATCGCCTACAACTTCCTCGTCGACAAGTACGGCGGGATCTGGCAGGGCCGCTCCGGCGACATCACCAAGCCGATCATCGGGGGCCACGCCCAGGGCTTCAACACCGGCAGCGTCGGCCTCAACCTCATCGGCAACTTCCAGACGGCCCAGCCCACCTCGGCCATGCTCGACTCGGCCGCCCGGTTCCTGGCCTGGAAGCTCTCGCTCCACGGGCTCGACCCCAAGGGCACCGTCACGCTCGCCAGCGGCGGCAACCCCAAGTACCCGGCGGGGCGGTCGGTCACCCTGCCGGTCGTCAACTACCACGGGCAGACGGGCTACACCGAGTGCCCCGGGGCCAACGTCATCTCCAAGATGCCGGCCCTGCGGGACGCGGCGAAGGCCTACATGGGCTCGACCACGCCGCCCTCCAACCCGCCCGACCCGCCGCCTCCCAGCGTCAGCTGGGCCCCGTTCGACACGGTCGAGGACCTCGTCTGGCGCCAGTTCACCGACTTCCGCCGTGACCCCGGCACCTACGAGGACCGCCGCTGGTGGGCCGTCAACCTCACCAAGGGCGACACCAACCGCAACGCCCTGGTGGCCTCGCTGGTCCGCTCGCCCTACGTCGACGACCGCAGCGCCGCCGCCGTGCGGCTCTACCTGACCTACTTCGGACGCATCCCCGACCACGCCGGCATCCAGTACTGGTTCGACCAGATGGACCACGGGATGAACCTCCGCACCATCTCGGCCCGCTTCAGCGGCACCCCCGAGTTCAGGTCCAAGTACGGCAGCATCACCGACGAGCAGTTCGTGCGCCTGGTGTACCGCAACGTCCTCGACCGCAGCCCGTCCGCCGCCGACGTCGAGTACTGGACCGGCCGCATCACCAGCGGCGACGAGAGCCGCGGCGGCGTCATGGCCCTCTTCTCCAAGACCGCCGAGTACGAGACCCGGTCCCAGACGGTGATGGAGGTCATCCTCGTCCACGAGGTCATGCTCGGCCGGGCCATCAGCGCCCAGTCCCACATGCAGTGGGTCGCCCAGGTCCAGAAGGACGGCATCGGCGCCCTCATCGGCAACCTCTTCGGCTCCCAGGAGTACGCGCAGCGCGTGTAGGTCTCGTCAGAAGCCTCGCTGCGCTCGTTTCTTCCTCGAACTTGGGGTGCCTCGCTGCGCTCGGCGCCGAAGGTCCTCCCAGAGGCGGAGGCCTCGTTCCTCGGCCACACGCCTCTTCGCCTGGGGCTGCGCCCCAGACCCCCAGCGGCTGCGCCGGGCGACTCTCTGGTCGCGGGTGATCCGGGCTCGTCGCTCGTGGGCGTCGTCTGGGGGTCTTCGCGGCTACGGCGTGGACCGCGCGGCGAGCTCGGCTCGGAGGAGCTCGATCTCGGCGGTGAGCTCGCTCCGGGTGCGGTCGAGCTCGTCCCGCAGCTGGTCGACCTGGCCGGCGGTGGCGGCCGCGGCCCGGTCGCCCACGCGGTCGAGCACGGCGCCCCCGGCCCGGCGGACGAGGGCCTTGGCCCGCGTGGCGGCGCCCGGTGCGGGCGGGGCGTCGTCGCCCTCGGGCGCGGGCGGCGCGCCGAGACGGACGGCGCTGGCGGTGCGGATGGCGGGGTGCACGATCATCGACCTCCGGGGTCGGGGCTCTCGGCGGTGAACGGCGCCAGCGCGTCGGCCACCCGGCGGCGGACGGGGCCGGCGGGGGCGGTGCCCAGCTCGGCCAGACGCTCGTCGACACGGGCGTTGGGGCCGGCGGGGGCGATCCCCCAGGCCCGCAGCAGCACGGCGGCGGAGCGGGACGGGTCGAGCGCCTCCCGGGCCAGCCGGCCGGCCTGGCGAGAGAGCAAGGCGGCCCGCCGGTCGTCGGCGGCGAGGGCCTCGGCCTCGGGGCGGCCCCCGACGACGACGTGGACCTCGTCGACGGCCCCGACGGCGGCGGCTGCCCCGGCGCTCACCACGCTGGGGCAGCCCAGGGCGAGGGCGAGCGGGAGATCGGGCTCGGCGACCACGGCGGCGGCGGCCACGGCCAGGGCGGTGGGCACGTCGTCGGGGTCGAGGGCGGCGGTGTCGACCACCAGATCGGGATCGAGGCCCAGACGCTGGCGCCAGCGCCGCCGGACGTGGGGCGGGAGCGGGGGCCACGAGGCGGTGTCGACCGTGGGCCCGGTGACGAGATCGACGACCTGGGCGGCGTCGCCCCGCCGGATGGCCAGGCGGTCCTCCTCGGCCACGGCCACGGGCGCACCCGCGGGGACCTGGTCGAGCGCCGCCGCCCCGGCGACGAGGTAGGCGACCGCGTCCGGCGCCCGGTCGACGGCCCGGGCGTCGACGTGGCGGGCCAGCGCCCGCACCAGCGGCCGCACCGCCTCCGTCCCCCCCGGCGCCGCCACCACCGCCACCACCGGCCGCTCCCCCGGCGAACTCGGTGGGGTAGGTGACGCGAAACGGTCACCTACCCCACCGAGTTCGGTCGGGCGGGTGGTCACGAGACGGGGGCCAGGAGCTGGTCGACGACGGCGCCCCAGCCCAGGGCCTCGGCCCGGGCGCGGCCGGCGGCCCCCATGCGGGCGGCCAGGTCGCGATCGGCGTCGAGGCGGTCGAAGGCCTCGCCCAGCCCCTCGGGCGTGCCGTCGGTGACCAGGCCCGTGACGCCGTCCTCGACCCACTCCAGGACGCCCCCGGCGTCCTGGGTGGTGACCACCGGCTTGCCGGCGAGGAAGGCCTCGAGGGTGACGTAGCCGTAGTCCTCGTCGTAGGGGGCGTAGAGCACGGCCAGGGCGTCGTGGAAGTGGCCGATCGACACCTCGTCGCTGATGTAGCCCGGCATCTCCAGTCGGCCGGGGGCGAGCCGGGCCTCGGCGTCAGCCGTCAGCTCCGCGGCCAGCGAGCCGGTGCCCGCCAGCACCCCGCCGATGGGGCGGGTCGCGGCGGCCAGGCCGTCGATCAGCAGGCCGGGCCGCTTGTTCTGCTCGAGCCGGACCACGCTGAAGATCCGATCGCCCAACGGCGACGGGTGGAGCCGGCCGGCCAGCGGCGGCGGGTGGTACACGGGCGTGCTGTCGAGGCCGCAGAACCGGGCCATGCGATCGCTGACCACGCCGGAGATGGTGAAGCGGGCCACCGCCTCGCCCAGCGCCACCGCGTCCCACTCGGCCAGCTGGCGCTGGACCTCGAGGCTGGTGTCGTCGAGCCCGAGGTCGGACCAGGGCTGGTCGATCCCGTCGTAGGCGGCCCGATGCTGGTGGGCCAGCCACACCACCTTGCGGGGGTGACGGGCGTAGTACGCCGGGAAGTTGACGGGGATCACCACGTCGGCGTCGAGCGGCACCATCCGCCACGCGGTGGGGGCGTCGAGGAGCCGGTCGCGGTCCCACGCCGCCGGGATCCGCACCGCCTCGGCGCGGTGGCCGGCCTCGTCGAGAGCCCGGACCAGGCCCTCGACCAGCAGCTCGAGCCCGCCGCGCATGTGCGGGACCTGGGTGGAACAGACCAGGACGTCCACGGGGCGAGTCTGGCACGGGACCCCCGGGCACCTATCTTCAGGGGCCGTGGAGCCCCGTCGCATCGCCCTCGTGCCCCCGCGCTACGGGCCCGAGGTGGTCGGCGGCGCCGAGGCCGTCATCCGGGAGGTGGCCCACGGCCTGGCCGACCGGGGCTGGTCGGTCGACGTGCTCACCACCACCGCCCGCGACCACTTCACGTGGGCCGACGCCGAACCGGCGGGGACGGCGGTCGACCGCACCGCCACCGGTGCCGAGGTCCGAGTGACCCGCTTCCCCGTCGTGAAGGACACCCCGGGCGAGGAGCGGGCCCGGGTCGAGGCCCGGATGCAGGCGGGCGACATGCCCAGCCTGCCCGAGCAGGAGGCGTGGATGAACGACGGCCCCCGCTGGCCCGAGCTCTTCCACCACGTCCTCGACACGGCCGAGACCTACCGGGCCATCGTCGTCTCGCCCTACATGTTCTGGACGACGTTCGCCATCGCCGGCATCGCCCCCGAGCGCACCCTCCTGCGCCCCTGCCTCCACGACGAGCCCTACGCCCGCATGGAGCTGTTCGAGCCCCTCTTCACCGGCTCGGCCGGCGTGTGGCTCCAGACCGAGCCCGAGCTCGAGCTCTACCGCCGCATCAGCACCCCACCCCCACAGACCCGCATCGTCGGCGAGGGCGTCGGCGTGCCCGAGGGCTACGACCCCGAGCGGATCCGCCGCCAGCTCGACCTGGGCGACAGCCCCTACGTCGTCTACGGCGGGCGTCGGGAGGGGGCCAAGGGCTGGGAGGGGCTGCTCCACGGCTTCGTCGATGCCGTGCGCAAGGAGGACCTCGACCTCCACCTCGTGACCTACGGCGTCGGGCCCGTCGAGCCCCCCGCCGACGTGGCCGACCGGGTGCACGACCTGGGCTTCGTCGACGACCGGACCCGCGACGACGTCATCGCCGGGGCCGTCGCCTACGTCCAGCCCTCGGCGCTGGAGAGCTTCTCCCGCACGATCATGGAGGCGTGGCTGGCAGGGACCCTCGTCATCGCCAACGGCGCCAGCGACGTCGTGCGCTGGCACGTCGACCGCTCCGGCGCCGGGCTCACCTACTCCGACCCGGCCGAGCTCGAGCAGGCCCTGCGCTTCGTGGCCGAGGCCCCCGACCAGGCCGCCGCCCTCGCCGCCCCCGGCCGCCAGTACGTGCTGGACAACTACACCTGGCCGGTCACGCTCGACGCCATGGAAGTCACCCTCGACGAGTGGTTCCCGGCATGACGGCCTCGGAGGACCACGAGGTGCCAGGCACCTCGTGGTCCGGCACCTCGTCGTCGGAGCGGATCCTCGTCGTCACGCCGTACGCGCCGTGGCGGGACGGGATCGGGGCCTACGCCCTCCAACAGGTCCGCCGTCTCCGCCGGGCCGGCCACCACGTCGAGGTGCTGTCGACCAGGCCGTCGGCCGCCCACCACCACGGCGACCTGCGGGGCCGGGCGGGCGCCCGCCTGCTGACCCGCCTGGGCCGCCGCTTCGACCGCGTGATCGTGCACCTCCACCCGGACGTCATCTACCGGCTGCCCCCCACCGCCGGGAGCCGGCTCGACACCGCCCTGGCCTACGGCGCCGCCTTCCGGGCCCTCCCCCACGTCGAGCTGCGCCTCCACGAGCTCGACCACAGCTGGGCCCACGACCAGAAGACCGGATGGGCCACCCGGTGGATGCTGGCCGGCGCCGACCTCGTCACCGTCCACTCCGAGGAGCAGCGCGACCAGCTGGTCCAGGAGTTCCAGGTGCCCGCCGACCGGGTCGAGCTGTTCGACCACGGCGTCGACTTCGAGCCCCGCACCACGGCCGACCGGGCCCAGGCCCGCGCCACGCTCGGCCTGCCGGCCGACGAGCACGTCTTCCTCTGCATCGGCTTCGTCCAGCCCCACAAGGGCTTCGACCGGGCCGCTCGCGCCTTCACCGGCCTGGCCGCGGCCGGAGCCCGGCTCGACATCGTCGGCTCCGTCCGGGTCACCGACCAGCAGGCCCGCGACCACGCCGCCGAGCTGCGGGCCATCGCCGGCCGCGAGCCCGGCATCCACCTCCACCTCGGGTTCGTCAGCGACGAGATGTTCGACCGCTGGATCGTGGCCGCCGACACCGTCGTCCTCCCCTACCGCCACATCTGGTCGTCGAGCGTGGCCGAGCGGGCCGCCCTCTTCGGCCGCCACGTCATCGCCACCGACGTCGGCGGTCTGGCCCACCAGGTCGAGGCCATGGAGGGGTCGGTCCTCGTGGCCGACAACGCCGCCCTCGCCCGGGCCATGGCCGCCGCCGTGGGGCGCTCGACCACCGCCGCCCCCGTGGTCTGGCCCGCCGACGGCGGGCGCGACCGCATTCAGGCCGAGATCGAGGAGCGGGCCACGGCCGCCCGCGGCGGCGCGGCATCCGGTCGCACCTGGTCGGGCTCCGACGGCCAGCGCCCCGCGTTCTCCGCCCCGGTGCGCCGGATCGGCCCGATCACACCGCCGGACCCGGTGTCGGCCCGCCCGGGCGTCAGCCTGGTCAAGCGGCTGATCCGCCGGGTCATCTACTGGGAGCTCGAGCCCATCAGCGACCAGGTCAACCGGCTCCAGCGAGCCACCGCCGACGCCCTCGACCAGGCCGAGGCCGCCGCCACCCCCCAAGACCCCGAGGACCCGTGACGACGACCGCCCCCGACGCCGAGCCCGAGGCCGGCGTCGCCCCCGACGATGCCGACGCGGTGCGCCCCGACGACGGCGACCGGCTGTTCCCCGTGCGCTGGTGGCGTCTCGGCCTCGAGGCCGTGCTGGCCGCCGGCATCCCGTTGGTGTGGGCCGTCCTCAACTACCGGCTGTGGGACATCTCGCCCCGCGTCCCGCTCAACCAGTCCGACGACGCCCGGCTGATCACCAACCTGGTCAAGAACACGGCCGACCAGGGCTGGTGGACCACCAACCCCGACCTCGGCTACCCCGTCGGCCAGCAGCTCTACGACTTCCCCCACGGCGGCGAGACGTGGCAGCTGGCGATCCTCCGGTTCATGAGCCTGTTCACCAAGAGCCCCGGGCTCCTGATGAACGCCTACTTCTTCCTTGGCATCGGCGTGGCCGCCCTGGCCGCCTACCTGGCGCTGCGCCACCTGCGCTTCGGCGTCGGCCCGTCCCTCGTCGCGTCGACCGCCCTGACCTGGCTGCCGTTCCGCATCGGCCACAGCCAGTGGCACCTGTTCCGCACCTCGTTCTGGTGGATCCCGCTGGCGATCGTCGTCGTGCTGTGGGTCATCCACTGGCGCGAGCGCTTCCTCGTCGACCCCGATCCCCCACCCCCTGACTCCTGGCGGCACGGGCTGGTCTGGACCGTCCGCCACAACCTGCGGGTGAAGCGGGTCCTGGTCTTCGGGCTGATGGTCCTGGTGCTCGGCATGTCCGAGACGATGACGACGGCGTTCACCCTCACGCTGCTGGCCATCACCGGCCTCCTCGGCGCCCTCCGCCGCCGCGAACCGGTCACCCTCCTCGTGCACGGCCTGGCCATCGTCGCCATCACCGGTGTCTTCTTCGTGGGGATGTCCTCGACGCTGCGGTTCGTCGCCGCCAACGGCTCCAATGCCGAGGCGGGACGGCGGGTGGTCGTCGAGCAGGAGTTCTACGGCCTCAAGCTCAGCGACATGCTCCTGCCCGACCCGTCGCACCGGAACGACCTGGGCGACCCGTCCCGCGAGGTCCGCGACAACAGCCGCATCCCCAGCGAGGGCGGCCAGAGCATCGGGCTGCTGGGCGCGGCCGGCTTCGTCGGCGCCGTCATCCACGTCCTCACCCACGGGTGGGGCGCCCGCCGGCGCGACCTGCGCCCGCTCCACGACCGGGAGTCGCTGCGCGACGACGTCTCGCTCATCGCCACGGTCGGCTTCATGGTGGCGACCGTCAGCGGCGGGGCCATCTTCCTCAGCCTCCTCGGCTTCAGCCAGGTCCGGGTGTGGAACCGGATGTCGCTGCTCATCGCGTTCTGCTCGCTGGCCTACGCCCTGACGTGGCTGGAGGGCGGGTGGACCCGGCTCAAGGGCCGCATCGCCTCCACCCCCGCCCGCGACCGGGCGTGGCCCCGCGCCGTGATCGGCACCGCCCTCGTCGGCGTGTTGCTGTTCGGGGTCATGTGGGACGGCTCGCACGTCCAGTTCCGGCCGAAGAACGGCCGCTTCGGCCTCGACTACGACAAGAACGACAGGGCGTGGGTGGTCGACGAGGAGTTCGCCCAGCGGATCGACGCGTCCATGCCCGACGGCAGCGCCATCTTCCAGTTCCCCATCATCCGCTTCCCCGAGGCCCCGCCCCCCGGGCAGATGCATGACTACGACCACCTCCGGGCGTGGGTGCACCTGCCCCCCGGCCGGCTCAAGTGGAGCTACGGCGGCATCAAGGGCCGGCCCGCCGGCGACTGGCAGATCAAGATCCGCGACGAGATCGGCGAGGAGGCGTCGCTGCCCCTGCTCATCGGGCTCGGCTTCGACGGCATCTGGGTCGACTCGTGGGGCTACGACGACTACGGCGTGCGGGTCCGCACCGCCTTCGACGAGGCGATCGGCCCGTCGATCCGCAGCGGCGACGAGCACACCCGCTTCTACGACCTCACGCCGCTCAAGGAGGAGCTGGCCGCCCAGGGCCACACCCAGGAGGAGCTGGCCGCCGAGGCCGTCCGCCAGCTCGGGGTCGACCCCGGCAGCTGACATTCGCGAGGGATCTCAGCGCTTGGGGCCTCGGCACTCGGCGATCAGCCAGGGGAAGCAGGGGTGGAGCTCGACGTCGCGGAAGCCGCGGCGCAGGGCCTTCACCAGCTTCTTGGGGGTGAAGGCCTGGACGTGCTCGGGGTCGTTGCCCATCCGGCCCACGTTCTTGCCCCGACCGAGGTTGCCGAGGCGGAACCACGGCTCCCACGGCACCGACACCACGCAGCGGCCCCGGGTGATGCGGGCCAGCTCGGTGATGGCCGGCCGATAGGTCGGCAGGTGCTCGAGCAGCTCGATGCAGGTGACGAGGTCGGCGCAGGCGTCGGGGAACGGGAGCATGCCGGCGTCGCCCGTGACGGGCGCCAGCCAGTCGAGCCGGTCCTTGGCCGCCCGGGCCTTGTCCATCCGGTACTCGAGCCCGACCGCCGGGTGGCCGCCCGGGATCATGCGCTCGAGGGCCAGCGCCTCGCCCACGCCGATGTCCACGACGACGCCGCTGACGTCGCCCAGGATCTCGTGGATCTCGTCCATCCACCGGCCCAGCAGCTTCTGGACCACCGGGTTGGACGTGCCGTACTTCGCCGCGTCCTGGCCGGCGGCCTCCTCCGGGAGACCGGGCGCCAGCCCGATCGGGGTGGCCGTGCTCATCGCAGGTCTCCGTCCGCCGTGGCATCGAGGTTGCGGCGGCGACGCATGTTCACGACCAGCTCGCCGAGCAGGCCCAGCGACACCATCTGGACCGCCACCACGACGAGCAGCACGCCGGCCTGGAGCGCCGGGCGGGTGCCGATCTGGTGGTCGGTGATGCGCTCGATGCCCATCCACGTGAGCAGGCCCGCACCGATCAGGCCGATGATGAAGCCGATCCCCCCGAACAGGTGGAACGGGCGGGCGGTGTAGGTGGTGAGGAACTTGACCGTGACCAGGTCGAGGAAGCCCCGCCAGAACCGGGCCCGGCCGAACTTCGAGCTGCCGTGGCGGCGCTCGTGGTGCTCGACGTCGAGCTCGCCGACCCGGTAGCCGTTCCACACGGCGAGGACCGGGATGTAGCGGTGGAGCTCGCCGTACATCTCGAGCGACTCGGCCAGCTCGCGGCGCATCATCTTGAGCCCGCTGTTGAAGTCCCGCCCGGGGACGCCGGTGACCTTGGCGGTGGCGCCGTTGTAGAGCTTCGAGGTGGTCCGCTTCACGAAGCGGTCGTTGCGGATCGACCGCCGCCCGGTGACCAGCTCGAGCTGGGCCTCGTCGAGGTGGGCCAGCAGACGGGGCAGCTCTTCGGGGTCGTCCTGGCCGTCGGCGTCCATGAGGGCCACGTTCTCGCCCTCGACCTGCTCGATGCCGACCGACAGCGCCGCCGACTTGCCCGAGTTCCGGCGGAGGCGGATCGATCGCACGGTGGCGCTGCGCAGGTCGTTCATGACCCCGCGCGTGCCGTCGGTGCTGCCGTC
>DATHEV010000089.1:0-3839 GCA_035318405.1 Iamia sp. | reverse complement strand
CGAGGCCGCCCTGATCCGCTTCCTCGCCGCCAGCGCCGGCTACTACCTCCGCCCCGACTTCTAGCCCCGCTCGGTCGGGCTAGACGGCGCGGCGGCCCTCGAGGGCCCGGCCCAGGGTGAGCTCGTCGGCGTACTCGAGGTCGCCGCCGACGGGGACGCCGCTGGCGATCCGGGTCACCTTCAGCGGCAGGTCGTGGAGCATCTTGGCCAGGTACATGGCCGTGGCCTCGCCCTCGACGTTGGGGTTGGTGCAGAGGATCACCTCGGCGATCTCCTCGCCCCCGATCCGGACGAACAGCTCCTTCATCCGGAGCTGGTCGGCACCGATGCCCTCCAGCGGGTTCAGGGCGCCGCCGAGGACGTGGTACCGGCCCTTGTACTCGTGCGTCTTCTCCACCGCGACGACGTCGCGGGGCTCCTCGACCACGCAGATCAGGCTGGCGTCACGCCGGTCGTCGTTGCAGATGTCGCACTTCGGCGCCGAGGCCACGTTGAAGCACTGCTCGCACCACGAGACCTTGTCCTTCGCCTCCCGGATCGCCCCGGCCAGCTTGAGCGCGTCGTCGCGCGGCAGCTGGAGCAGGTGGAAGGCGATGCGCTGGGCCGACTTGGGCCCGATACCCGGTAGCTTCCCCAGCTCGTCGACCAGATCCTGGACCGGCCCCGTGTAGACGGCCATCAGCGCCTCTCAGTCACTCGTTCGCTGGCGCTCACTCCGTTCCTTCGAACTGAGCGTGCTCGCTCCGCTCGCGCTGAAGGTCCTCCCAGAGCCGGAGCCCTCGTTCCTCGGGCCCACGGCTCTTCGCCTGGGGGAGACCCCCAGACCCCCAGCGGCTGCGCCGGGCCGCAGGCGACGACGCGGGAGGTCCGGGCCGTCGGTTCGACGAGGTTCACTGCCCGCCCAGCAGGTCGCCGAGGCCACCCATGGCGCCGGCCTGGAGCTCCTGGATGCGGGCGGTGGCGTCGCGGAGGGCGGCGAGGACGAGGTCCTCGAGCATGGCCACGTCGTCGGGGTCGACGGCGCCGGGGTCGATGTGGATCGACTGGAACTCACCGGTGCCGGTGACGGTGACCTTCACCGCGCCCCCGCCGGCGACACCCTCGAGGAGGGTGGTCGCCGCCGCGGCCTGGGCCTCGGCCATCTGCTGCTGCATCTGGCTGGCCTGCTCCATGAGGCTGCCGAGGTCGAGGCCGCCCCCGCCCAGCAGGTTGCCCAGGTCGAAGGGGTCGTCGTCGGTGTCCTCGTCGAGCGGGCCCACGGCGATGCCGTCGGCGCCGACCAGCTGGGCCGGGATGCTGGGGCCCGATGCGGTCGGGCCGTCCTCGTCATCGGTCTCGTCGTGCGGGGGCGGGGTGTCGGTCATGGTGTCCTCCGGGATGCGGTCAGGGGTCGACGATCTGGGCGCCGGGGAAGGCCTCGGTCACCCGGTCCACACCGGTGACCTGCTGGGCCGGGGCGTCGACCAGGTCGGTCGGATCGATGGTCTCCTCGTCGGCCGGCCGCGGGGTCGGGCCGGGCCCGCCGCGGGGAGCAGATCCGCCACCGATCTCGCCGCCGACGACGAGCGCCAGTCGGATCGGGCGACCGGCGACGCGGGACACCACCTCCTCGGCCTCGGCCTGCTTCTCCTCGCACCGCTGAACGTGAGCCGAGTTCTCCAGGCCCAGGGTGATGGTGTCGCCCTCGACGCCGAGGACCTCACTCCGCTTGTAGAGGGCCTTCGTCATCTTCTTGAGCTCGTCGGGCACGACCCGCTCGGTCCACAGGGTGGCGAGATCGTCCGTCGCATCCGGGCTCGCGCTCGGGGCCGCGGCCGGCGCGGCGTCGGCCGGCGTCGGCTCGGGCTCCGCCACTGGCGGGGGGACGGGCGCGGGAGCCGGCTCGGGTTCGACGGCCGCCGCGGGCGCGGGGTCGGGCCGGGCGGGGGGATCGGCCGCCGCGGCCTCCCGGCTGGCGCGAGACGGCGGGGGGGGCGGCGGCGGAGCGCTGGTGGCCCCCCCGGACGCCGGGGCGGACCGGCCGCCCGTCTTCCGCTGGGCGGCGGCGCGGGCCGCGGCCCGACCGCTGAGCATCTCGTCGGGGGGCCCGGGGTCCGCCGCCTCCGCCGCCGGGGGCGGGGCGGGGGGCTCCTCCGCCGCGGGAGGCGCGGCCGGGGGCACTTCCGCCGGAGCCGCCGCGGGAGGCGCGGCCGGGGGCGCTTCCGCCGGAGCCGCCGCGGGAGCGGACGCAGGGGCAGGCGGGCTGGCGACGGCGGCCGCGGCGGCCGCCACCGGGGCACCGGCGGCGAGGCCGGCCAGACCGGCCTCGAGCCGCTCGATCCGTTCGACCAGCTCGTCGACGCCCGTGGCCCCCTCGCCGCCGGAGGAGGCCGGCGTGGCCCGGGTGATGCGGACGAGCGCCACCTCGAGGGGGATGCGGGGGTCCGGCGCCTGCCGCATGGCCAGCAGCGCCTCGCCGACCTCCTCCAGGGCCCGGGTGACGGTGCGGTCGGTCACCCGTCCGGCCCAGCCCTCGACCCGCACCCGAGCGGCATCGGACAGATGGCCCAACGGGCCGCCCATGCGGACCAGGAAGACGTCGCGGAGGTGGGCCAGGAGGGCCTCGCCCAGGATCCGCGGGTCGCGGCCGGCGATGGTGGCGGTGGCGACGGCCGTCAGGGCGGCGGCGGTGTCGACGGCGACGACCGCCTCGGCCAGGGCGTCGGCATGGTCGCCGTCGACGTTCACGCCCCCGGCGGCCGCCTGGTCGAGGTACGACAGGGTGTCTCGGGCGGAGCCGCCGCCGGCCCGGAGGACGTGCTCGACCGAGGCATCGTCGACGTCGAGCCCGGCGTCGGCGATCACCCAGCGGACGTGGTCGGCCAGCTCGTCGGCCGGCAGCAGGTGGAACTCGAAGTGCTGGGTCCGGCTGCGGATGGTCGGGAGGACCTTCTGCGGGTCGGTGGTGGCCAGCACGAACACCACGTGGTCGGGCGGCTCCTCCAGCGTCTTGAGGAGGGCGTTGGACGCCCCCGCCGAGAGCATGTGGACCTCGTCGAGGATGTACACCTTGGTGCGGCCGGGGCTGCCCAGGGCGACCCGCTCGATCAGAGCCCGGACGTCCTCCACCTTGTTGTTGCTGGCGGCGTCGAGCTCCTGGAGGTCGTAGGACGTGCCCGCCTGCATGGACACGCACGAGGCGCAGACGCCGCAGGGCTCGCCATCGTGCAGGTCCTCGCAGTTGAGGGCCTTGGCCAAGATGCGCGCCGTCGAGGTCTTGCCCGTGCCCCGGGGGCCGCTGAAGAGGTAGGCGTGGCCGACCCGGTCGTCGGCCACGGCCGACCGCAGGGCGCCGACCACCGTGTCCTGGCCGCGGACCTCGGAGAACCGCTGGGGGCGGTAGCGGCGGTAGAGCGACTGGTGGGCCATCGGCGGCGACTCTACCGAGCGTCCGCCACCGCCGGTCCCGGTGCGCGGCGGGCGACGGCGGTCATCGAACCCACCGCCCGCCGGGACAGGCGGCGCACCGGTTGCTCGACCAGCACGTAGCTCAGGACCGCCATCACCGTCGACAGCGCGAGGGTGCCGAGCAGGGCCGGGATGTGCGCCGCGGTCCGCCCCTGGATGTCGAAGCGGCGGGCGAGGAGGCCGAGGACGGGCATGTGCCACAGGTAGATGCCGTACGAGAGCTCGCCCAGCCAGCGGAGGGGCGCGCTCCCCAGGAGGCGGTGGTAGGCGGACGTCCCCCGCCGGTCGAGCACCGCCGGCAGGACCAGCACGACGCTGAGGGCGATCGACAGGAACGTGTACCAGGCGGCGCCCTTGGCCGGCGCCACGCCGACCAGCCCGAGCGGGAGGTC
>DATHEV010000088.1:0-6447 GCA_035318405.1 Iamia sp. | reverse complement strand
CGACCTCTGCTTCGTGGTCGCCGTGGCCCAGGCCGCCAGCTCGTATCACCACGAGCTGGTCGAGGGGCACATCGCCGACGGGTTGATCGGCTTTGGCATGGGGTTCTTCGCCGTGTGGTGGGGCTGGATGAACTTCACCTGGTTCGCGTCGGCCCACGACACCGACGACGTCACGCACCGGGTGCTCACCCTGATCCAGATGGCCGGCGCCCTGGTCCTGGCGGCGGGCATCAGCCGGGCCGTCGAGCGCTCCGAGTTCGAGGTGGTCGTCATCGGCTACCTGATCATGCGCATCGGCCTCCTGGCCAGCTGGCTGCGGGTCGCCGCCCACGACGACGACGGCCGGAGGCGGGCCCTCCGCTACGCCGGGGGCATCGCCGCCGTCCAGGTGCTGTGGGTCGGTCGCCTCGTCCTGCCCGACGGTGTGCAGCTGGGGTCGTTCGTGATCCTGGCCCTGGCCGAGATGGCGATCCCGCTCTGGGCCGAGCAGGCCCTCGACCGGCCGCTGTTCCACCCGCACCACATCGAGGCGCGCTACGGCCTCTTCACCATCATCGTCCTGGGCGAGTCGATCCTCTCGGCCACGGTCGGGTTCCAGGGCGCGGTGGAGGCCGGCGGGCTCACCAGCGAGCTGGCCGCCATCGGCGTCGGCGGGCTGGTGCTGGCGTTCGGGCTCTGGTGGCTCTACTTCGACCACCCCGGGCACCTGTCGCCCACGCCCGGGCAGAGCTTCCGCTGGGGCTACGCCCACGTCGTCGTGTTCGCCTCCCTGGCCGCTCTCGGAGCGGGGGTCTTCGTGGCGGCCGAGGCCGCCGGTCACCACGCCAGCGCCCGCACCGGTGCCCTGGCCGTGGCGCTGCCGGTGGCGGCGTTCCTGCTGGGGCTGGTGCTGATCATGGTGCTCACGGGCACCAACGTCGGCGACGTCCGGGCCTGGCCCAAGGCGACGGCCGCCGTCGTGGTGGTGGTCGTCGGGCTGGTCGCCCCCGTGGTGGCGGCGGTGGTCTTCTGCGCCGTGGTCGTCATCGCCATGGTGGTCTGGATGATCGCGGCCGGCGACGACCCCGACGCCGTCGAGCTCGTCGGGTCCTAGGCCCGCCGGCGGAGACGGCGGCGGATCCGAGCGCGCAACGGGTGCGGCGCTCGTAGTCCCGTCTCGCCGCCGGCGACGTGCCTCCGGGTCGTCGCCGAGGAGGTCACCAGGGTGCGGGGTGAGCGGCGCTCGGCGCCGGCTGGAGCTGGTGCTGGGCCGCGGCCCAGGCCGCCCACGCCTCGCGCTGGTGCCACTCGGCGGCCTCGCCCTGGATCTGGACGCGGACCTCGGCGATGGCGATGCCGCCCAGGAGCCGCCGCTCCAGGAGGGCGACGTCGGAGCGGTCGGGCGGGGCGATCACGGCCTTGCGGTCGCCGCGCCGGGGGTCGACGGCGAGCCAGAACCAGGTCCGGTCGTCGCCCTGGAGCCAGCCCCGGCCGCCGCCCTCGGCGACCTTCCACACCAGGAGGTCGCCGGTGGCCGGGTGGGGGACGGCGACGAGCCGCGCCGTCTGGTCGGTGATCAGGCCCGACACGACCACGGCCTCGACCGGCCACCACGTGGCGCCGCGCAGCAGGGATCGGGGCCGGCGGGCCTCGTCGACCTGGATGAGGGCGATCGGCACGGTGAAGAGGAACGCCCCCAGGGCCAACCCGCCGAACCAGCCCAGGGCGAGGCGGCCGGGGGCGTCGGCCGGCAGGTTGGACAGCACGACGAGGGCGGCGATGCCCACCGCCGGGATGGCCAGGCAGACCAGGGCGACCCGGTGCCGACGCCGGCGGAAGGGGGCCAGCATGGCGGCCGTGGCGGCGTCGTCGAGGGCGGACCCCCCGAGGGGTGCCTCCATCCCCGGTGGCGGCGGCGTGGAGATCCCGGGGACGCGCCGGGCCTGCTTGCCGCCCCACGGGACACCGGCCGTGCGGGCCAGGGCCTCGACGTCGGCGACGCGCATCCACCCGGCCCGGCGGGCGCAGACGGTCCGGCCGTTGTGATCGACGACCACGATCCGGCCGATCATGTTCGGCACCATGCCGATGGGCAGCGCCGCCAGCCGGCCGGCGATCACCGGGCCGGTCACGGCCACCCCGCCGATGAGCCGCCCGTCGATCGACCGGAGGACCCCGTCCTCCCCGAGGAGGTCGAGGCCCTGGGCGGTGATGCGCAGCCGGCGGAGGTCACCCCGGTTCAGGCTGCCGAGGAGGGGGATGGCGGCCAGGCCGATGAGGGCGCAGGGGAAGAACAGCGGGAAGCCCTGGCTGACCAGGAAGATGCAGAGGGCGACGCTCAGGGCGGTGGCGGCCGCCGACGTGAGCCGCACGATCGCCCGGAAGCGGTCGTCGGGGGCGATCTCGGTCACGGGCGCGGACATGGGGAGTCGCTCCATGGGCCGCCATCGGCCGGGGTGGCGGGATCTGAAGGGCGCCGGATCGGCCGGGCTCGAGGGCCGGGTCGGCGGCGCCGATGGCGCCGCTAGGGTCGCCGTCGTGACGCTGCCCATGTTCGGAACCCACGACGACCCGGGACCCGACTTCGCCGGCCTGGTCCGCCGGGTCGGCCTGGCCCCCGACCACCCCACGCAGGCCCTGCCGGCCGGTCTCGGCGTCCCCCACGGCACCACCGTGGTGTCGATCCGCTACGCCGACGGCGTGGTGATGGCGGGCGACCGGCGGGCGACCTCCGGCCACCTGATCAGCCACCGCACCATCGAGAAGGTGTTCCCGGCCGACCGCTACTCCGGCATCGCCATCGCCGGTGCCGCCGGCCCCGCCATCGAGATGGTGACCCTCTTCCAGCTCCAGCTGGAGCACTACGAGAAGGTCGAGGGCTCGCACCTGTCGCTGGAGGGCAAGGCCAACCAGCTCAGCCAGATGGTCCGCAACCACCTGCCGGCGGCCATGCAGGGCTTCGCCGTCGTCCCGCTCTTCGCCGGCTTCGACCTCGGCCGATCCGTCGGCCGGCTCTTCGAGTACGACGTCACCGGCGGCCGCTACGAGGAGCAGGACTTCGCCGCCTCCGGCTCCGGCATGCTCCACGCCGGCACCGTGGTGAAGCTGGGCTACCGCCCGAACCTCGACCGCTCGGCCGTGGTCGACCTGGCCCTGAAGGCGCTGTGGACGGCCGCCGACGAGGACAGCGCCACCGGAGGGCCCGACTCGCTCCGCGGCATCTGGCCGGTCATCGCCACCATCACCGCCGACGGCTACCAGCGGGTGGCCGACGACGAGATGGCCGAGCGCTTCGAGACGATCCTCGCCAGCGACCGCGAGACCCGGAGCACGGCGGCCCCGGCCGGCGGCTCGATCGCGGGAGGTGGCCGCTGATGTCCATGCCCTTCTACGTCGCGCCCGAGCAGGTCATGAAGGACCGGGCGGACTACGCCCGCAAGGGCATCGCCCGCGGCCGCTCGCTCATCGCCGCCGTGTGCGCCGACGGCATCCTCCTGTGCGCCGAGAACCCGTCGGCCACCCTGCGCAAGATCAGCGAGATCTACGACCGCATCGCCTTCGCCGGCGTGGGCCGCTACAACGAGTTCGACCAGCTCCGGGTGGCCGGCGTCCGCCACGCCGACCTCAAGGGCTACTCCTACAGCCGCGAGGACGTCGACGCCCGCAGCCTGGCCAACGCCTACGCCCAGGCCCTGGGCACGACCTTCACCCACGAGATGAAGCCGCTCGAGGTCGAGATCCTGGTGGCCGAGGTGGCGGCCGAGGACGGGCGCGACCAGCTGTTCCACATCCTCTACGACGGCACCGTCATCGACGAGCCCACCCGGGCCGTGCTGGGCGGCGACGCCGAGGTCATCGCCGAGCGGTTCGAGGCGGCCCACGACCCGAGCGCCACCACCACCGAGGTCCTCGCCGCCGCCGTGGCCGCCCTCGCCGGCGACCGCACCCTGGGCGCCGAGGTCATCGAGGCCGCCGTGCTCGACCGGGCCAACGGCCGGCGCACGTTCCGCCGGCTGAGCGACGACGAGATCGCCGCCGCCATCGGCGCACCGGCCGAGGACCCCGCCGAGGACGCCCCGGCCGACGCGCCGGCGGAGGACGAGCCGCCTCCCGCGGGGGAGGTCGATGTCGACGACATCGACGCGGTCCTGGAGGACGACGTCGACGACGACGACTGAACCGACCCGGCGCACCGTCGTCGCCGACGCCCTGGCCATCGGCGGGGTGACCGGCGCCTACGGCATCTCCTTCGGCGCGGTGGCGGTGGCCGCCGGGCTGAGCGCGCCCCAGGCCTGCGTCCTCAGCCTCCTCATGTTCACCGGTGGGTCGCAGTTCGCCATGGTGGGCACCATCGCCGGCGGGGGAGGGGCGTGGGCCGGTGCCGCCACCGCCGCCCTCCTGGGGGTGCGCAACGCCTTCTACGGGCTCGAGCTCTCCTCGATCCTGCGACTGCGGGGGCTGCGCCGCGTCGGCGGCGCCCACCTCGTGATCGACGAGAGCGCGGCCATGGGCGTGGCCCAGCCCACCCCCGAGCTGGGCCGCCTCGGGTTCTGGGCCACCGGGGCGGCCGTGTTCGTGGGCTGGAACGCCATGACGCTCGTGGGGGCGGCGGGCGCCTCGGCGCTCGACGACCCCGGTGTGCTGGGCCTCGACGTGGCCGGCCCGGCCGCCTTCGTCGCCCTCCTGTCCCCCCGGCTGACCGGGCGCGAGCCGTGGGCCGTGGCCCTGGTGGCGGCGGCCCTGGCCCTGGCCACCGCCCCCCTCGTCCCCGCCGGCGTCCCGGTCCTCGTCGCCGCCTCGGTCGCCATCGTGGTCGGCCTGCGAACTCGGGGGGTTTCACGCCCCCACAGGGGCACGGAACCCCCCGAGTTCGGGGAGGCGGTCTGATGTGGGCGGCGATCCTGGTCGGTGCCGCCGCCTGCTACGCCATCAAGCTGGCCGGGCTGTCGGTGCCCGAGCGGCTGCTGGCCGACGACCGGGTCCGACGGGTGGCGGCCCTCCTGCCCGTGGCCCTGCTCGCCGCCCTCATCGCCCTCCAGGCCGCCACCGCCGGGCGGGCCATCGAGGTCGATGCCCGGCTCGCGGGCGTGGCCGTCGCCATCGTCGCCCAGTGGCGCCGGGCCCCCTTCCTCGTCGTCGTGGGCGCCGCCTGCGCCACCACCGCACTGGTGCGCGTGGTGGCCTGACACGCGCCGGTAGGGTGCCGCCAGTGGAGAAGCGCATCTACGGGCTCGAGAACGAGTACGGGGTCACGTGCGTCTCACGCGGCCAGCGGCGCCTCAGCCCCGACGAGGTCGCCCGCTACCTGTTCCGGCGGGTCGTCTCCTGGGGCCGCAGCTCCAACGTCTTCCTGGCCAACGGGGCCCGGCTGTACCTCGACGTGGGCAGCCATCCCGAGTACGCCACGCCCGAGTGCGACTCGGTGCACGAGGTCGTCGTCCACGACAAGGCGGGCGAGCGGATCCTCGAGCAGCTGCTGGGCAGCGCCGAGGCCCGGCTCCGCGACGAGGGCATCCGCGGCGACATCTTCCTCTTCAAGAACAACACCGACTCGGCCGGCAACTCCTACGGCTGCCACGAGAACTACTGCACCAGCCGGCGCGACGACCTGGGCCACTACGCCGAGGTCCTGATCCCGTTCCTGGTCAGCCGCCAGATCTACGCCGGCGCCGGCAAGGTCATGCACACCAGCCGGGGCGCCCAGTACTCGATCAGCCAGCGGGCCGAGCACATCTGGGAGGGCGTCAGCTCGGCCACCACCCGCAGCCGCCCGATCATCAACACCCGCGACGAGCCCCACGCCGACGCCGAGCGCTACCGGCGCCTCCACGTCATCGTGGGCGACTCCAACATGAGCGAGTACGCCACCTTCCTCAAGGTGGGAGCGGCGTCGATCATGCTGCGGATGCTCGAGGACCCGTCGGTGGTCCTGCGGGACATGACCCTGGAGAACCCGATCCGCGCCATCCGCGAGATCAGCCACGACCTCACCTGCCGGGCCCTGGTGAAGCTGGCCAACGGGCGCGAGGTGAGCGCCCTCGACATCCAGGCCGAGTACCTCAACCGGGCCCTCCGCTACGCCCAGAGCCACGACCTCCAGCCCTTCGAGCAGCGGGCGCTGGAGATGTGGGAGCACTGCCTGAAGGGCATCGAGTCCGACCCCTTCACCCTCGACCGCGAGGTCGACTGGGTGATCAAGCACCGGCTGATCGAGGCCTACCGCGAGCGCCACGATCTGCCCCTGTCGCACCCCCGGGTCGCCCTGGTCGACCTCCAGTACCACGACATCTCCCGGGACCGGGGCCTCTTCCACCGGATGCAGGCCCGCGGCCTGGTCGAGCGGACCTGCACCGACGCCGAGATCGAGAAGGCCATCGACGAGCCGCCCCAGACCACGCGGGCCCGGCTGCGTGGCGACTTCATCAAGCGGGCCCAGGAGCGGCGCCGCGACTTCACCGTCGACTGGGT
>DATHEV010000087.1:0-3895 GCA_035318405.1 Iamia sp. | reverse complement strand
GGACGGCGGAGGTCTACGTGCTCGACGATGTGCCCGGTGCGGCGATCGACGGGGTGGAGGAAGCGGTGGGCGAGGTGAGCGGCATCGAGGGGAACGCCGACATCTCCCTCGGCGGCCGGGAGGGCTCCGTCGTCGTGCTCTGGATCACCCGCGTCGGTGGCGAGGGCACCGTCGAGATCGCCGAGGCCCTGGTCGAGGTGGGCGCGTGAGCGAGCGCAGCGAGCGAACCAGACAGCCCGGTTCTCTCTTCGGCGGTGGAGCGAGTGGAGCCGCCGAGGCGCATCGGTGCCGGTCGACAGACGACGGGTCACACCCAGGACCCGACCCGAGCAGGCACCGATGAGCCATCCGGATCCGGACGCCGACCTGTTGCCGGCGGCCCAGGCCGGCGACCGTGATGCGCTCGACGCCCTGCTGCGCCGGCACGAGCAGCAGCTCTACGCCGTGTGCCGGCGGGTCACCGGCGACCCGACCGACGCCCTCGACGCCCTCCAGGACGCCATGATGGCCATCGTCCGCGGCCTCCCCCGCTTCGACGGTCGCTCCAAGGTGAGCACCTGGATGCACCGGGTCGCCACCAACGCCTGCCTCGACGAGCTCCGCCGACGCCGACGCCGGCCCACCGACCCGCTGCCGGAGTACGAGGTCGACCCCCACGACGGTGCCCCCACCGTGGCCGACACCGTCACCGACCGCACCGACATCGACCATGCCCTCACCCTCCTGCCCCCCGAGTTCCGGGCCCCGCTCGTCCTCCGCGACCTGATGGGCCACGACTACGCCACCATCGCCGAGCTGCTCGACATCCCCCCGGGCACCGTCCGCTCCCGCATCGCCCGAGGGCGGGCCGCGCTCGCCGGCCACCTGTCCGGGAACCAGGGCCCGGCCCCCGACCGTCCCACCCTCCAGCCATGACGCCCCCCGACCACGATCCCCTGCTCGACGACGGGCCGCTCGACGACGACACCCTGGCCGTGCACGCCGTCGTCGACGACGAGGCCACCCCCGAGCAGCGCCGGCGGGTGGCGCGGGATCCCCAGCTGGTGGCCCAGGTCGCCGAGATGCGGGCCGCCGTCGCCGCCGTCGCCGGCCCGATCGATCCCCCGTCCGACGCCGTCCTGGCCGCCCTGCGGCGCCGGGCCCTCGATGCCCTCGACGAGGCGCCGGCCGCCGACACCCCCTTCTCCCACGAGGTGCCGCCACCCGCCGACGTCCCCCGCCCGGTGCGCGACATCTCCTCCGCCCCCACCCGGCGGGTCCGGCGGCTCCCTCCCCTTCCGGCCGTGGCGGCCGTCGTCGTGCTCCTGGTCCTGCTGGGCGTCGGGCTGCTGATCGCCGGCGGCTCGAGCGAGGACGAGCCGACGGCGAGCGGCGGCGCCAGCAGCGGCGCCGACGACGGCTCGGCCAACGCTGACGCTGACGCTGACGCGACCGTCGCCGGCGAGGGGCAGGACGAGACCGACGAGCAGGGTCAGCCCAGCAGCGATGCGCCGACCGACGACACCGAAGCGACGACGGGCGAGAACGAAGCCGCAGGCCCGTCGGACGCCCGCGTCGAGGAGCTCCTCGCGGCGGCCACGGCCCGCTACGCCACCGAGGCCGACCTCCTCAGCGATCTCCGTCGGACCGACCCCGATGAGCTCGCCCTCTCCGGCACCACGGCCACCGACGAAGGAGGGAACGACCCGCACTGGGTGGTCGCCGTCCGCGAGTGGCTGGCGGGTGTTCCCGTTCCCGAGAGCACGACCACCACGACCGTCGGACCGACCACCGGATCGCCGCCGAACGAGGGGAGCCTGACGGAGTCCTTCGCCCGCGACCCCATCGCCATCCGGTGCGACGACGTGCAGCGATCCGCCGAGCCCGAGCTGGAGCCGGCCACCGCCGCCGCCCTGGTCGAGGTGGACGGCATCCCCGTCGTGGTGCTGAGCAACCCGGTCGAGATCTCCGACCGGGCCCCGTCCGGCATCCGGCTCACGGTCCTCAACGCCCTCGACTGCTCACCCCGGGCCGCCGTCCTGCGCTGACCGACGGGCCCGGACCGGCGTCACCGCCATCCCGCTAGCCTGCGCCTCCGTGCCCGAGATCCCCGCCCCCTCCTCGCCTCCCAGCGGCAGCGACTGGCCGGCCCAGGCCACCGACGCCATCGTCGGCCTGGTCGACTCGGTCAAGGAGAAGGTCAACGGACCGGCCACATCGATCGCCCGAGGCGTCGTCTACGGCACCCTCGCCTCCCTGGTGGGTACGGCGGCCCTGGTCCTGTTCCTCGTCCTGCTCGTCCGGGGGTTCGACATCCTGGCCCAGGTCCTGCTCGACCTGGCCGACGTCGAGCGGGCGGGACGGTCCGCCTGGATCGCCCACCTCGTCACCGGCCTGTTGTTCCTGCTCCCCGGTGCGATGCTCTGGCGCAAGGGCAGCCGCGCACCGGCCGCCGACTGACCCCGGAATACCCCCCGGGGGTTCCCTGTTCCTGTCCATGGGTCCCCCGCGCCGGCTGACGGCCGCCGGGGACCACCCGACGCACCTGGAGGTCGCGTGCCCGCTGACACCCACAAGCTGATCATCATCGGATCCGGCCCCGCCGGGCTGACGGCGGCCATCTACGCCTCGCGAGCGGCCCTCGACCCGCTGCTGCTGGAGGGCGAGCCCTCGTCCACCACCGACCAGCCTGGTGGCGCCCTGATGACCACCACCGAGGTCGAGAACTTCCCCGGCTTCCCCGAGGGGATCATGGGCCCGGATCTGATGCTCAACTTCAAGGCCCAGGCCGAGCGCTTCGGCGCCGAGCTGCGCATGGAGAAGGCCACCAAGGTCGACCTGTCCGCCCGTCCGTTCCAGATCTGGGTCGGCGACCCCGATGCGGCCGAGCCCACCTACCGGGCCGAGGCCGTCATCATCTCCACCGGCGCCCGGCCCGTGATGCTGGGCCTGCCCGGCGAGCAGGAGCTGGTCGGCCATGGCGTCTCCACCTGCGCCACCTGCGACGGCTTCTTCTTCCGCGACCACGACATCGCCGTGGTGGGCGGGGGCGACTCCGCCGTGGAGGAGGCCCTCTTCCTCACCAAGTTCGCCCGCTCGGTCACCATCGTCCACCGCCGTGACGAGCTGCGGGCGTCGAAGATCATGCAGGAGCGAGCGCTCGCCAACGAGAAGGTCCAGTTCGCCTGGAACAGCGTGGTCGACGCCATCGAGGGCGACGGCACGCTCCAGAACCTCAAGGTGCGCGACGTCCTCACCGACGAGATCCGCGACCTGCCCGTCACCGGCCTCTTCGTCGCCATCGGCCACGTCCCCAACACCGACGTGTTCAAGGGCCAGGTGGCCATGGACGCCGGTGGCTTCATCATCACCTCGCCCGACGGCACGCTCACCGACGTCGAGGGCGTCTTCGCCTGCGGCGACGTCCAGGACACCGTCTACCGCCAGGCGATCACCGCCGCCGGCTCGGGCTGCATGGCCGCCATCGACGCCGAGCGCTGGCTGGAAGCCCAGCACTAGCGCGGAAGAACCACCGCCCCGTCCCGGTTGCACGCCCCGCCGGGACGCACGTCCCCCCAGAACGACACACCACGAAGGAGAGCCACCATGGCCAACGGAGTCGAGACCCTCACCACCGCGACGTTCGACGAGACGGTCGTCTCGTCCGACCTCCCCGTCCTCGTCGACTTCTGGGCCGAGTGGTGCGGGCCGTGCAAGGCGATCGCCCCCATCCTGGAGGAGATCGCCGACGAGCACGGCGAGCGCGTCCGCATCGCCAAGATCAACGTCGACGAGCACCCCGACATCGCTCGGCGCTTCGACGTCATGAGCATCCCGACCCTCATCCTCTTCAAGGAGGGCACCGCCGAGGCCCGCCTGGTCGGCGCCAAGGGGAAGAACCAGCTGGTCCAGGAGA
>DATHEV010000086.1:0-7480 GCA_035318405.1 Iamia sp. | reverse complement strand
CCAGTTCACCACCACGCTGGTCGCGGCTGGGCCGCCGACCTGGTCCTACAACGTCGCCACCATCGCTCCGAACCACCTCATCCTCCAGCTGCGGATCTACCGGATCGGCGCTGACGACTGTCAGAAGGACGACCTGGCCTGCATCGTCAACGTGAGGCTGTCCACCACCGGCACGTTGACGAGCACCACGGCCTTGCCGAACTACACGCCTGGGGGGATGACTTTCAACGGTGCCTCGGTCGGCAACATGACCGTGGCGAGCTGCAGCGCCCCGTTCGCGAGCTGGGCCGGCCAGCCGATGAGCGTCACAGCCTGGACGATGGTCTGACCCAACCCCCATTCCCACCCCACCCCCTGACCCGAACTGGGTCAGGGGGTGGGGTCGTCCGCGGGCTCGGAGCCGAGGTGGGCGAGGCGACGGGCGACGGGTTCGACGTCGCCGGGCGGGAGGGCCAGCTCGACCACCCGGCGCTCGGCGGTGACGACGATGATCTCGGCGTCGGAGCCGTGGAAGGCCTCGGTCTTGTAGCGGACGGGCCGCACGGTCACCACGTACGGGGGCTCGAAGGGCACCGGGGCCTGGCCCTGCCGGGTCACCAGGGCGACCTCGGTCGGGTCGTCGACGATGAAGCTGGCCTCACCGCCCTCGTCCGACGGCAGGCGGAGGCGGCCGTCGACCCACGCCGCCCAGCCGCGGGAGGTCGTGCGCCGGGCCTTGCCGGGCAGGGCGACGGGCTCGCCGGCGGCCAGGCGCTGGCGGCGCACGGCCAGCTCGCGCTTGGCTCGACGGCCACGGAGACGGGGGCTCTTCGACGGCACGGGGGAGGGGTCAACCGATCGGGTGAGGAGGGGGCCAGGCGCGGAGCGGCCCCGGGCAGGTCGCCCGGGGCCGCATCACGGGGGAACGGCGGGCTAGCGGGACTGGAGGGCCTCGATGAGCTTGGGCAGCACCTTGTGGACGTCGCCCACGATGCCGAGGTCGGCGATCCCGAAGATGGGGGCCTCCTCGTCCTTGTTGATGGCGATGATGTTCTTGGAGCCCTTCATCCCCACCATGTGCTGGGTGGCGCCGGAGATGCCGCAGGCGATGTAGACCGTCGGCTTCACGACCTTGCCGGTCTGGCCCACCTGGTAGGCGTAGGGCACCCAGCCGGCGTCGACGATCGCACGGGAGGCGCCGGGGGCGCCCTTCAGCAGCTTGGCCAGCTGCTCGATCATGTCGAACTTGTCCGACTCGCCCAGGCCACGACCGCCGGCCACGACGACCGCGGCCTCGTCGAGCTTGGGACCCGAGGTCTCCTCGACGTGGCGGTCGAGGACCTTGGCCGCCCCGGCGCTGCCGGTGTCGCCAGCGGCCAGCTCGGCCACCTCGGCGGCACCGCCACCGGTCTCCTCGGCCACGAACGACTTCGGGCGGAAGAGGGCGATGGCCGGGCTGCCGGCGGCGAACTTGGTCTTGACGATCTGCGTGCCACCGAAGATCGGCGTGGACACGGCGAGGACATCGCCGTCCAGCTCGACCTCGGTGTTGTTGGAGATCACCGGCTTGTCGAGCTTGACCGACAGGCGGGCGGCGATGTCACGGCCGTCGTAGGTGGTACCGAAGAAGATGGCGTCGGGGGCGTCGGCCTCGGCGGCCGCGGCCAGCGCAGCAGCCACGTGCACGCCCTGGAGGCCGCCACCGAGGTCGCCGGTGGCGAGCAGCTTGGTGGCGCCGTGGGCGCCGAGGACCTCGGCCAGGCCGTCGGCGGAACCGCCGACGAAGGCCTCGACGGTGTCGGCCAGCTCACGGGCCTTGGCGAGGATCTCGAGGGTGATCGGGGCGACCTTGCCCTCGTTCACCTCGACGTGGACCCAGATCTTGGAGAGTGCCATGTCGTTGTTCCTTCCGTCCCTCAGAGGACCTTGAGACCGTCGAGGAAGGCGACGATCTTCTCGTGGGCGTCACCCTCGTCGACGATCTTCTCGCCGGCTTCCCGCTCGGGGGCGGCGGCGACGTCGATGATCTCCTGGCCGGCACCGGCCCAGCCGACGTTGGCGGCGTCGAGGCCGAGGTCGGCGACCGTCTTGTTCTCGACGGGCTTGGACTTGGCCGCCATGATCCCCTTGAAGGAGGGGTAGCGGGGCTCGACCACACCGGCGGTGACGGTGACGACCGCCGGCAGGGGCGACTCGACCTCGTCGTAGCCGGCCTCGGTCTGGCGCTGGACCTTCAGCGTGCCGTCGGCGATGTCGACCGACTTGGCGAAGCCGACCGACGGCAGGTCGAGGAGGGCGGCGATCTGCTCGGGCACGACGCCCGTGTAGCCGTCCGAGGACTCGACGCCGGCGAGGACCAGGTCGAACTCGCCGACCGTGCCGATGGCGGCGGCGAGCACCTTGGCGGTGTCGAGGGCGCCGGCGCCGGCGAGGGCCTCGTCGCTCACGAGGACGGCCTTGGCCGCCCCCATGGCGAGCGCCTGGCGCAGGCCGGAGACCTCGCCGTTCGGGGCCATGGAGACGAGGGTGACCTCGCCCTCCCCGGCCTTGTCGACGAGCTGCAGCGCCATCTCCACGCCGTAGGTATCAGCCTCGTCGAGGATGAGCTTCCCGTCCCGCTTCAGGGTGTGATCCGGGTTGAGAGAGCCCGGATCAGCGGGGTCAGGGATCTGCTTGACACAGACGACCACGTTCATGTCGGGCAGTCTCGGTGCTCGATGGACGACGAGCCAAATCCAACGCCAGCCCGGTTCTCACCCGTTCGGGCGGTCGTCGCGGTGGCGGCGATCGCCCTCATCGCCTCCACCGCGATGGCGGTCCCGGGGCGGCTCGTCACCGGCGAGACGGCCATCCTCACCTGGGCCAACGACCTTCCGCGGTGGATCGGGGCCCCGCTCGAGCTGGGGATGAACCTGGGCGCCACGATCGGCGCCCTCATCGTCATCGCCGTCGCCTTCCTGGCCCGCAAGCGCCGGGTCGCCACCGCCGGGTTCCTCGCCTGGCTGACGGCCCGGCTGGCCAGCACCGTCATGAAGGCGGCGGTCGACCGGGCCCGACCGCCGGACCTCGTCACCGAGGTGGTCCTGCGCCAGCACCTCCCCTCCGACGGCGGCTTCCCCTCGTCGCACTCCGCCATCGCCGCCGCCCTGGCGATCGTGGCCGGCTGGGGCTGGCCCCGCCTGCGGGTGCCGCTCGCGGCCGGGGCGGTCCTGGTTGGGGTCGCCCGCCTGTACGTCGGCGTCCACCTGCCCCTCGACCTCGTCGGTGGCTGGGCCCTCGGCGTCCTGTGCGGCCTGCTGGCCGTGGCCATCGTCCACCCCCGTGTCCCGCCCCACCCCGAGCCCGCCCCTTGGAGCCGATGGCGACGGCCTCCGCGGTAGGTTGCAGCCGATGTGTGGCGACTGCTGGAACGCAGCGATGGGAGCCCCGGCCGCGGTGGTGGCGGCCCGCTTCGCCTGGGTCGGCTACAAGGACCGGATCCCGTTCCTCGGCCGGCGCGGCGACGCCGATCCGGCAGGCGACGCGGCCACGAGGTGCCAGGCACCTCATGGCCATCCGGTCACTCGGTGCTTGGCACCGAGTGACCGTGGGGACACCGAGCTGGTCGTGGGCGACAAGACCACGAGGTGCCAGGCACCTCGTGGTCTTGCTGACACCGAGCTGGTCGACGCCGGAGCCTCGCCCCCATGACCGAGGTCATCGCCCACCGCACCTGCCCGCTCGACGCCCCCGAGAACAGCCGGGAGGGCGTCGCCTTCGCCGCCGCCGCCGGGGCCGACGCCGTCGAGATCGACCTGCGCCTCAGCCGTGACGGCGTCCCGGTCCTCAGCCACGACCCCATCACCTTCCGCACGACGTGGTGGCCGCTCCTCGTGAGCTGGACGCCCTCCGCCTGGCTCACCCGCCTGCGGCTCCGGGACGCGCAGGAGACGCTGCCGGCCTTCACGGACATCCTGGCCGTCCTCCCCGACGGCATCGAGCTCGCCGTTGACGTCAAGGACGGTCGGTCCATGGGCGCCGCCGTGGCCACCCTCGAGGACGCCGGGATGCTCGACCGGGCCCGGCTCTGGAGCAGCCACCCCGACGCCGTCGGTGTCGCCCGCCGCGCGGCCCCCGGGCAGGAGCGGGCGTGGCTCCAGAACACCGAGACCGAGGAGGCGGCGCTCGCCTACCTGCGCCGGGCCGGTGAGGTGGGGGCCACCGCCGTCAGCGTGATGGACGTGTCGCTCACCCCCGATGTCGTCCGGGCCGGCCACGACCTCGGGCTGCGGGTCAACAGCTGGGTCCGCACCCTCGCCATCCAGGACCGCGTCCTGGCGGCCGCCCCCGACGCCGTCGTCACCGACTGGGTCGGCGAGGCCCGCCAGCGCCTGGCCGCGGGCTAGGCCGGCGCAGGCGTCGGGTCGCTCGGCTCGGCCCGCTCCCACAGGCGGCGGCCGATCAGCCGCCAGACCACGTAGCCGGCCAGCGCGAACAGGACCGCGCCCCGGAGCGAGTTGAGCAGGAAGTCGCCCCAGCCGGGCCAGCTCGACGGCGCCTTCTCGACGAAGCTGGGCCCGCCCCAGGTCCAGTCGATCGGCGCCTTGGAGCGGAGCCGGGCGATGCCGGTCCAGGCGATGATCCGGGTCAGGCCGTAGCAGAAGTAGGCCCGGTACAGGGCGAGCATGGCCCGGTTCGACAGCCGGAAGCGGCGCCGCAGCCAGCCCCAGACCGGGTCGTCGGCCACGATCCGGGTGAAGAAGAACTCGCGGGTGAGCGCCCGCCAGCCGAAGAGCACGAAGACGAGCCAGAGCGTGTCCCACACTCCGCCGAGACTGGAGTAGTAGGCGTCGGCGTCGCCGAACTTCCCGGCCTGGGCGGCGTAGGCCCACATGCCCACCGTGTAGTGCTGGGTGGTGAACGGGAAGAAGAGCATCGTCCCGACGCTGTCGCAGATGTCGGTGAGGGCGTGGGCCCACTGGCCGATCACCAGTCCGAGCGCCCAGGCCCGGTTCTTGGTGAGCCACAGCACCAGCAGGCCGACCAGCACGCCGAACAGCAGGCCATGGGTGGGACCGACGCCCGGCCAGCCCCGGTGGTACGCCCACGGCTCCTTGGCCGGCTCGAAGCTGATGGGCCCGAGGTGCACGCCGTAGACCGGCAGCTTGGTGAGCATGTCGGGCGCCAGACAGCCGATCAGCACCGCCAGGTACGAGATCTTGGCCTTGACGTGATCCCCGATGACGTAGCTCTCGAGCTCATGTGCCGCCCAGCTCACGAGGCTTCACCAGCCTTGGCGTCGGCCTTCGGCGGGCGAGCCGGGAAGTCGGCGGCGGTGGGGAGGTCGTGGCCGGGGCCGTCGGGGTCCTCGATGCCGGCGAGACGGAGCACCAGCGGCGTCACCAGGGTCACCCAGGCGACGAACCAGGCCGGGCCCACGATCCAGTTGAGGACGGCGCTGCGCACGATGAAGCCGGTGACGATGTAGCTCAGCCCGGCGACGACGTAGACGCCGATCTCGATGCGCCGGGCCCGCTGATCGTCACGTCTCCTCGCCACGGCGGGGACCATAGGTGCTGGCGGGGCCTACCTTTGGTCCCCCTGTGCGCATCGTCTTGATCGTCAACCCCTTCTCCTCGTCGGTCACGGCGCGGGCGCGCGTCGTCATCCGCAAGGCGCTGTCGGCCGACCACGAGGTCGAGCTGGCCGAGACCAACCGCCGCGACCACGCCACCCGGCTGGCCAAGGGGGCGGCGGCCGATGGGGCCGACGTGGTGGTCGTCCTCGGCGGCGACGGAACGCTCAACGAGGCGGCGAACGGGCTGGCGGGCACCACCACCGCCCTGGCCACCCTCCCCGGCGGGTCGACCAACGTCTTCGCCCGCACCATCGGCCTGCCCAACGACCCCATCGAGGCCACCGGCGACCTGCTCGACGCCCTAGCCGCCCGGAACATCCGCCGGGTCGGGCTGGGCTCGCTCAACGGCCGCTACTTCCTGTTCCACACCGGGCTGGGCTTCGACGCCGCCGTCATCGAGCAGGTCGAGCGGCGCCCGCAGGTCAAGCGCTACCTGGGCCATCCCCTGTTCGTCTACGCCGCCTTCAGCACCTGGTTCCGCCACTTCGACCGCACCCGGCCCCGGTTCTCCGTCCGGTTCCCGGAGGGCCCGCACCCCGACCGGGTGATCGACGACGGCTCCTTCGCCGTCATCCTCAACACCAACCCCTACACCTACCTGGGCAACCGGCCCCTCGACATCGCCCCCGAGGCCTCGCTCGACTCGCCGCTGGTCGCCATCACCATCCGGTCGATGCGGATCGACACCATCCTGCGGGTCTCGGCCGCGGCGCTGGCCGGCGACGGGCGGGTGGCCAGGATCGGCAAGGTCGACCACCGCACCGGCGTCACGGCCGTCGAGGTCACGGGGCACGGGCCGTTCCCGTACCAGGTCGACGGCGACCACCTCGGCGACATCGAGCAGATCAGCATCCGGTACGAGCCCGAGGTCCTCGACCTCGTCCTGCCCGTCGCTCCCCTGGATCCGGCCGACGCCTGAGCCGTCCCGCAAGGGGGAGCGCACCCTCCCCGTTTGCGTACTCCACGCTCTATCCGGGAGAACGACCCGGGCGTACCTTCCGGGCCATGAAGAGCGACATCTTTAACAACGCCGAGGCCACCGCGACCGACGCCTTCACCCTCCAGAACTCGAAGATGCTCAAGGTCCGTGTCGGCCTCGACGGCAACCCGCCGGAGATGTTCGCCCGCCAGGGCGCCATGGTCGCCTACCAGGGCCAGGCCAGCTTCGACTACCAGGGCGCCGGCGGCATCAAGAAGATGATCAAGCAGAAGCTCTCGGGCGAGGGCGTGGCCACCATGAAGGTCACCGGCCAGGCCGAGGTCTTCTACGCCGACCAGGCCTCCGACATCCACCTCATCGAGCTCGAGGGCGACGCCGTCTCGATCAACGGCCGCAACGTCCTGGCCTGGTCGTCGGGCCTCGACGTCGACGTCCACTTCGTCGGCGGCGCCGGCATCACCGCCGGTGGCCTGTTCAACACGATCATCTCGGGCCACGGCATGGTCGCCATCAGCACCAAGGGCACCCCGGTCGTGCTGGCCACCGACGCCCCCACCTTCGTCGACTCCAACGCCGTGGTGTGCTGGTCGGCCAACCTCCAGACCCAGATCGCCTCGTCGTTCAAGATGGGCAACCTGATCGGCCGGGGCAGCGGCGAGGCCATCCAGATCGGCTTCTCGGGCCAGGGCTGGGTCATCGTCCAGCCGTCCGAGTTCGACCTCGCCACCATGAACCAGAGCGGCCAGAACACCGGACCGGCCAGCGGCGCCGGCGGTGGCCTCGGCGGTCTCGCCGGCGGCCTCCTCGGCCGCTAGACCCCCGCTTCTGTCAATCCGGGTGCACCTCCACGGTGCACCAGGATTGACAGAAGCCTCACTCCCGGGGGCCGAGGACCTCGAGGGCGACGTCGGGGACGTTGGTGTCGATGCCGTCGATCCCCCACC
>DATHEV010000085.1:0-3988 GCA_035318405.1 Iamia sp. | reverse complement strand
GAGCTCGACGCCGTCGACGACGCCACCTCGGCCGTCCTCCACCACGCCGTGACCGCGGGCCGGGCCCGTCTCCTCGCCACGGTGCGGGACGACGACCCCGCCGGCTCCGACGCCTCGTTGGCCTGGTGGCGCGACATCGTGGTCCGCGTCGAGCTGCCCGCGCTCGACCGCGACGGCTCCGACGAGCTGGTCGAGCGGCTGGCCGGCGGCCCGGTCGACGCCGCCACCCGGGAGCGGCTCTGGCTCCTGGCCCGGGGCCACCCCGGCTGGCTGGTGGCCGCCGTCGGGGCCACCCGCGCCGCTGGCGCCTGGGTGCGTGACTCGGGCCTCTGGTGCCTCACCGGCGACCTGGCCGCCACCGCCGACCCCGAGGTGCTCGCCCAGGTCGACTCGCTCCCGGCCGAGGTCCGCAACGTGCTCCAGGCCCTCGCCCTGGCCGACCAGCTGACCATCGACGACGCCGAGGGCCTCGGTGGCTCCGGCCCGCTGGCGGAGGCCGAGCGCCGGGGGCTGGTGCGCGTCGACGAGGGCAAGGACGGCGGGCTCTGGTGCGGCGTCGCCAGCCGTCTCGTCGCCACCGCCCTGGGCGCGACCCGCGACCCGGCCCAGGCCCGGGCGTCGTGGCGGCGCCTGGCCGACGTGCTGGCCCGGTCGACCTCGGCGGCGCGGGAGACGTCGATGAACCGAGGGCTCGCCCTGGTCGGCGCCGGCTGGGCCGACCCGCCGCGGGACGACGACGACCTCGAGGCCCTGGTGCGGGGGGCCGAGGCGGCGTTCGAGATGAGCCGCTGGGAGGACTGCGTCGCCCTGGCCGAGCGGGCCTGGCGGGCGGGCGCCGGCGGCCGGGCCCTCCAGGTCCTCACCGTCTCGCTGGGCCACCTGGGCGACCCCGCCGCCATCGCCGCCCTCAGCGACGACCTCGACGGGCTGGGCCTCGACGAGGACGCCGTCGTCACCCACTCCGACACCATCGCCATCTCCCAGTTCCACGCCAACGACCCCGATCACGCCTTCGCCACCGCGGCCCGGGCGCGGGAGGCGGCGCCCGAGCGCCGGGCGTCGATTGACGTCTTCGAGAGCCGCCTCCGGTCCTTCGGTGGCGACCAGCCCGCCGCCCGCGCCCTGGTCGCGCCGTGGGTCGACGACGAGGACGTCGAGCTGGCCATCGAGGCGCGCACCGTCATGGCGTCGGTCGACCTCAACGAGGGGAACACGGCGGCCGCCATCGAGGAGTTCGACCGGGTCTTCGCCCTGGCCTCGGCCACCCCCGAGGTGCACATCGGCTCGATCGGCGTCGCCTACCTGTTCCGGCTGGGCGCGGTGGCCGACGGCGGCGGGATCGACGACGCCATCGAGGGCGCCCTGGCCGTCGAGCGGGCCACGGCCAGCGGCGGCGATCCCGCCTCGCACGGCTGGCTCGCCCTCCACCTCGGCCGCTGCCACCTGCGGGCGGGTCGGCCCCGCAGCGCGGCCCGCTGGTTCGCCGAGGCGGTCAGCGACCTGCGCCGGGTGCACCGGCCCGGGTGGCTGGCCCACCCGTCGGCCGGCCTGGTCGCCGCCCACGCCGCCCTGGGCGATCTGGCCGCGGCGCGGGAGGCCCACGCCGGCTGGGCCGAGCTGCCGGCCCACGCCGTGCGGATCTTCCGACCCGAGGAGCTCCGCTTCGTGGCCTGGCTCGATGCCGCCGAGGGCCAGGCCGCCGGACCCCGTCTGCGCGAGGCGATCGCCCTGGCCCAGGAGACGGGCATGGTGCCCTACGAGGCGGCGGCGTGGCACGACCTGGCCCGCCTCGGCGACCCCGACGATCGGGCCGAGGCGGCCGACGGCCTGGCCGACGTGGCCCAGCGCACCGACAGCCGGCTCGTTGCCACCCACGCCCGCCGGGCCCGGGCCGCGCTCGACGGCGACGTGGCCGCTCTCGCCCTGGCCGGCGCCGCCTACGAGGCCATGGGCGCCGGGTTCGACGCCATCGAGGCCTGGGCCGAGGTCGCCCGTCAGGCCGACGACGAGCGCCAGAGCGCCCAGGCCCGGCGCCGGGTCGGCGACCTGGCGGTGCAGGGCGAGGGCCTGCACACCCCCGGGCTCGACGCCGTCGACACCCACCCGGTCCTCACCGACCGCGAGGCCGAGATCGCGGCGATGGTGGTGGCCGGGGCCAGCCGTCAGGAGATCGCCGAGCACCTCGTCGTGTCGGTCCGCACCATCGACAGCCACCTCCAGCGGGTGTACCGCAAGCTCGGCGTCCGGGGGCGGGAGGGACTGGTCGAGGCCCTGGGCGGGGCGGGCCGGGCGTGACGTCGGTGGCGGCCGGCGCTTCGGGGTCGGCCGGTCTGGCCCTCCTCGTCGATCGGCTGCGGGAGCTGCGGGAGGACCTGTGGGACCCGGCCGCCGGGCTGGACCGGGTGCCGCCGGGGACGGCGCCGGGGGTCGACGTGGCCGCCCTCGGGCTCCACATCGTCCGGGAGTCGGCCTACGGCGCCCTCGCCGACCTGGAGGACGGGCGGACAGACCGGGCCGTGGCCACGCTCCGGCGGGTCCTCGCCCTCCAGCTCGATGCCCCCGGTCGGCCGTGGGACGGGACGTTCCCGGTCACCGCCGAGCAGCCGCCGCCCCCGGACGAGGGCGCCGTCGAGTGGCTGCACTGGGACCCCAACTGGCGCCAGTTCGTGGGCACCGCCCTGGCGCTGGTGGTGGCGCGCCACGCCTCGTCGTTGCCGGCGGAGCTCGTCGACGACCTGGTGGCGGCGGTGCGGCGGTGCGTCGCCGGCGAGCCCGACGATCGCATCCCGCCCTGGTACACCAACCCCGACCTCCTCCACGCCTGGCTGCTCGGGTGGGTCGGGGCCCGGGACGGCTCGGCCCCTCTGCTGGCGGCGGGGGAGGCCCGGGCCACGGCGGCCGCCGACCGGGTGCGGCGCCACGGCGACGTCGACGAGTACAGCTCGCCCACCTACGACGGCGTCGACCTGCTGGCCGCCGGGCTCTGGGCCGCCCTGCCGCCCAGCCCGGCCTACGTCGAGCTCGCGTCGGCGGTGCTCGGTGCGGTCGGACCGCGGATCGCCACCCTGTTCCACGCCGGCCTGGGCGCCATGTGCGGGCCCTACATCCGGGCCTACGGGCTGGGCCTCGACCGCTACGTCGCCCTGGTGGCGCCGTGGCTGGTGGCGGCGGGCGCCCCGCTCGAGCGGGTCCTGCCCTGGCCCCTCGATGCCGCCACCGACCACGTCCACGACCTCTGGTTCACGCCGGTCGTGGCGCTGCTCGCCCCGGCCGTGACGCCGTGGCTCGAGCTGCGCACCGACCTGCCCCGGCGCCACGTCCAGCGGTTCGGGTCGGTCTCGGCCGTCAGCGTGCTGACGTCGGTGGCCGCCCTCGGCGCCGAGACGGGGCGACGGCCCGACTTCGCCGCCACCCAGCACGTCCCCGTCACCGTCCACCACGCCACCGGCTGGCTCGGCGCCGCGTGCGGCGACGGCTGCGCCGGCCTCGACGCCGTCGTGGTCGACTCGGGGATCGTCGCCGCGGTCGTCCCGGCCGAAGGCGCCCCGTCGGTGTCCGTCCGCACCCTTTGGTCCGAGGAACCCGTGGCCCTCCGGGTCGGCGCCATCACCCTGACCTGCTCACCCGAGCCATCGACCGTGTCCGTCGAGCACGACCACCCCGGCTGCTGGGCCACGCTCACCTGGACCGATCCGCCCCTCTCCCCTACCCTCACCATCCAGGTGACCTGACCTCCAGGGGCCTTGCGCCGGTGTCAGTCGAGCCCGTCCAGCCCAGAGCGGCGAGAGCTGCCGAGCGGAGCCCCGACGTCCTGCGTTGGAGACGATCGACCGTCATGGCCTGACGGGATGCACACCTACGTGGTCTCCTTCAACAATCCGCAAGGAGCCATGAGATGCCTCCGCCGCTTCGCTCGGAGTGAGCTCCCCGCCAGATCGTCGGGTTCTGAGGCGGTGAGGGGCCATCGGTGGCCCGCTCCCGCCTCAGA
>DATHEV010000084.1:0-2389 GCA_035318405.1 Iamia sp. | reverse complement strand
AGAACCAGGACCGTCCGACGATCCAGCTCCAGATCGACAGCCCCAGCGGCCAGCCCGACGAGATCAGCCTCGACCTCGACGAGCTCCCCGGCATCGGCGTGCTGGTGGTCCGGGCCGGCCCCAACGCGGGGTCGACCTTCGCCGTCGACAAGGACGTCATCACCGCGGGGCGCCACCCCGACAGCGACATCTTCCTCGACGACATCACCGTCTCGCGACGCCACGCCGAGGTCCGGCGCGAGGGCCTCCGGCTGGTGGTCGCCGACGTGGGCTCGCTCAACGGCACCTACCTCAACCGGGAGCGCATCGAGCAGGCCGACCTGGCCGACGGCGACACCGTGCAGGTGGGGAAGTTCAAGCTGGTCTTCGTGGCCGGGCCCGAGACCGAGCCCGGGGGAGCCCCGTCGTGAGGCTGCCGGCGGCAGCCGGGACCGGGTCGTGAACGTGGCCGAGCGGTCGCACCTGTCGATCGGCGAGGTCCTGAGCCTGTTGCAGGACGAGTTCCCCGACGTCACCATCTCCAAGATCCGGTTCCTCGAGAGCCAGGGCCTCCTCGACCCCGAGCGGACCCCGTCGGGCTACCGCAAGTTCTACGAGGCCGACGTCCGCCGGCTGCGGTGGATCCTCACCGAGCAGCGCGACAAGTTCCTGCCGCTCAAGGTGATCAAGGACCGTCTCGACGACGGGGTCGAGGCCGAGCTGGCCGCCCCCGACACGGCCGGCAACGGCGCCTTCGCGGCGGTGCCGCCCGCCGCCGGCCCGCCGCCCGAGCCGGCCACCACGCCGGCCCCGGCCACTGCTCCGCCCCCGGCGTCGGCTCCCACCGCCACCCCGAGCCTGGCCAAGCCGGCCGCCGGGCCGGGCCAGCCCGCCCCGCCCGCGCCTGCCGCTCCGGCCGTCGCCACCGAGCCGGCGTCGCCCCCGGCCGAGCCGGCCCCGCTCCCCATCTGGATGGCCGACGCCGCCCGGGCCAAGGTCGACCGGGGCCGCACCGGGCGCCCACCGGTGGGGGAGGAGGGGCCCGACCCGCTGGCCCAGGGCCCCACGTCGGTCAGCCTCACCGCCGACGAGCTGCTGGCCGCCAGCGGGCTCACCCGCCTTCAGCTCAGCTCGCTCGAGGAGTACGGCCTGGTCCGCGGGCACGCCGTGGCCGACGGGCGGTACTACGACGGCGAGGACCTCGTCATCGCCCAGAAGTCGGCCGGGTTCCTGTCGCGGGGCATCGAGGCCCGGCACCTGCGGATGTTCAAGACGGCGGCCGAGCGCGAGGCCGCCCTGCTCGAGTCGCTGGTGATGCCCCTGGTCAAGCAGCGCAACGCCGAGGGCCAGCAGCAGGCCCACGACACCGTGGTCGAGCTGGCCTCGCTCGCTCAGGGCCTCCGGGCCGCCTTCCTCCGCGCCGCCCTCTCCGACCAGCTCTAGCGCCGGCCGACCCGCCCGAACGCGCCCGTCCGGCGGCGGACGGGGGGCGGTAGTGTGCCGGTGATGGTCGAGATGGATCTCGTCGGCGTGAGGGTGGAGCTTCCATCGAACACGCCGATCGCGCTCCTGCGGGAGCGGACGGGGGCCCGACGCGTCCTGCCGATCTTCATCGGCGGGCCCGAGGCGACGGCGATCGCCTTCGCCCTCGAGGAGGTCGTGACGCCCCGGCCCATGACCCACGACCTGATGCGGAACCTGCTCGACGACCTGGGCGTGAGCATCGAGTCGGTGACGGTCACCGAGCTGCGGGACCGCACCTTCTACGCCGAGATCGAGCTGCACGCCGCCGACGGCGTCCACCGGGTCTCCAGCCGGCCGTCCGACGCCATCGCCCTGGCGGTGCGGATCGGCACGCCGATCTACGCCTCCGAGGAGGTCCTCGACGAGGCCGCCTTCCCGGCCGAGGACGAGGCCGAGGACGAGGCCCCCGAGGAGGAGGAGGCCGAGGTGGTCGAGCAGTTCAAGGAGTTCATCGACAACGTCAGCCCCGAGGACTTCGCTTCTTAGCGAACCTCTCGTTGACCGGCGTGCGCGCGGAGCGTACGGTGGACAACCCACAGCGTCGTAACTACGGCCGTGTCATGCGCAGGGGGATGGAAGGAGCAGCGTGGACGGACACCTGGAGGACACCGGCTTCAGCGGCAAGACCGCCGCCGAGATCGTCGGCATCACCTACCGCCAGCTCGACTACTGGGCTCGCACCGACCTGATCCGGCCCGATCTGGCCGACGCCCAGGGCAGTGGCTCCCGCCGGCGCTACTCGTACCGCAACCTGCTCGAGCTCAAGCTGGTGAAGACGATGCTCGACTCGGGCATCAAGCTCGAGTCCGTCCGCGACGCCTTCGGCTACCTCCGCTCCGAGGGCACCGACATCTCCGCCGCCCGTCTGGTCATCGCCGGCACCTCG
>DATHEV010000083.1:0-7348 GCA_035318405.1 Iamia sp. | reverse complement strand
CACCTCCCTGCTGGTCGCCGCCGTGCTGGGGTTCGCCGCCGCCCAGCGCGCCGGGCGATCGGGCCGGGACGATGCCTGGGTCGGGGGTCGCTCCCGCGCCGGGACGATGGCCCTGGGCCGGACGGGCGCGCTCGTCGCCCTGGTCGTGGCCATCATCAGCGGACTGGCCGGACCGCACCTCCCCACCGCCGACGACGAGGCGCTGATCGACTGGCGGGGCGACCAGGGCCCCGACGCCCGCACGACGGTGAGCCCGCTGGTCGACATCCGGACGCGTCTCGTGGAGCAGTCGAACCAGACGGTGTTCACGGTCGAGGCCGACACCGAGGCCTACTGGCGCATCACCTCCCTGCCGGTGTTCGACGGCCAGGTGTGGGCGTCGAGCGAGCGCTTCGGCAAGGCCGACGGCGACCTGCCCAGCGAGCCGCCCAAGGCCACCACCAAGGAGCTCCGCCAGACGTACACCATCCGCCGGCTGGGTTCGATCTGGGCGCCGGCCGCCCTGACGCCCGTCGAGCTGGTCGAGAGCTCGAGCGACCTGCGGTGGAACGGCGAGCTGGCCACGCTCATCGTCCCGCAGGACACGCCCGTCATCGACGGCATCACCTACACGGTCATCTCGAGGGTGCCCTCGTTCACCCCGGAGGATCTCGACGCCGTCCAGCCCGATGACCTGCCCGACGAGATCGAGGAGGCCACCGAGGTGCCGGCCGACCTCCCGTCGGTCGTGGCGGAGCAGGCGGCCGAGGCGGTCGCCGACGCCGACGACACCCCCTACGCCCAGGCCCGGGCCCTCCAGGACTGGTTCCGCAGCGGCGACTTCGTCTACGACATCGACGTCGGCCCCGGCCACAGCGGCGGCGCCATCGAGGCCTTCCTCGCCAACCGGCGGGGCTACTGCGAGCAGTTCGCCGGCACCTATGCGGCGATGGCCCGCACGCTCGGCCTGCCGGCCCGGGTGGCCGTCGGCTTCACCCAGGGCGAGGGCACCGAGAGCGGCTACACCGTCCGGGGCCGCAACGCCCACGCCTGGCCCGAGGTGTGGATCTCGGGCGCCGGATGGGTGCCCTTCGAGCCCACGCCCGGCCGGGGCCAGCCCGGGGCCGAGGCGTACACCGGCGTCCGGGCCCAGCAGGCGCCCGAGCGCGACGTGCCCGACCCCGAGCCGGCGGAGACCACGGCGCCGGAGACGATCCCCTCCCCGTCGGGGCCGGCCCCGACCACCCTGCCGCGCGGCGAGGACGGTCGGGTCACCACGCCCCTGTCCCACCAGGGCGAGAGCGGACCTCCCGGGTGGCTGGGCGCCGTCCTGGCGGTGCTCCTCGCCGGGGCCGTGCTGCTGGCGATCGACGTGGCCGCCATCGGCGTCATCCGCCGCCGGCGGGCCCGCGGCCACGGCGCCGACGACACCGTCGCCGGCCGGGTCCGCGCCGCCTGGGGCCACGCCCTCGCCGCCCTCCGCCTGGTCGGGGTGGCCCCGGCACCGGCCGAGACGGCTCGGGAGTTCGCCCGCCGGGCCGGCGACGACCTGGACGAGGCCGGCCCCGCCCTGGCCCGTCTGGCCGGCATGGTGACCGCCACGACCTGGGCGCCGACGACGCTGCGGGCCGATCCCGGCCTCGGCGGCCAGGCCGACGACCTGGCCCACCAGGTCAGCTCGAAGGTCCACACCGACGCCGGCTGGCGCCCAAGAGTCAGAGCCGCCGTCGATCCCAGGACCCTCCGCGCGCCCTGACGGAGACCGCAGTGAACCTCGTCAGCGAGACGGGTGCGCTCCCCACGACCAGCGCTCCGCCCGGCGCAGCCGCTGGGGGCGTGGGGGCGCAGCCCCCACACGAAGAGCCGTGTGGCCGAGGAACGAGGCCTCCGGCTCTGGGAGGACCTTCAGCGCGAGCGCAGCGAGCCCGCCAAGTTCGAGGAAGAAACGAGCGCAGCGAGGCTTCTGACGAGAGAACTACTCCTCGTTGCGCCTCAGCCGCTCGCGGGCTCGTTCGGTGGCGCCGCGGAAGCCCTCGCCCAGGCCCCGGTCGCGGAGCGACTGGGTCAGGTGCTCGATGCCGGCCCGGCCCATCCGGTTGAGACAGCGTTCGAACCACAGGGCCGAGGCCAACATCACGGCGAAGCCGGCGAGGGCCACGGCGAAGGTGTGCTCCCAGGCCAGGGCGACGAGGAGGACGACGAGGCCGGCCACGAAGGTGACGGCGGACCAGCGCATCAGACGCAGCTGACGAGCGTGCACGCTGGGACGACCCATCTCACCGGCGAGATCGGGATCCTGCTCGTAGAACTGCTGCTCGATCTGCTGGAGGATCCGCTGTTCGTCTTCCGAGAGCGGCATGTCGTTCCCTTCACCCATCCCCGCCGTTCGGCGGCGCCTCGACGAGTCCCAACACTCTCGCACAGCGGCAGGCCACCGACAACGCGCATGGGTGGGCATTCCGACCTGTCACCCATATGACCGAGGGCCTAGTCGGCCTGGTCAGGACCCCACTGCTGGTCGCCGCGGCGGCGGACCGAGATGCCCGCCGGACCGGCCAGCGAGGCCGGGACGACGGCGTCGGCGCCGTAGCGCTCGCGGGCCCGGTCGACGGCGTCGGTGGCGGCGGCCCAGGCGGCGTCGGCGGGCCCCGTGGCCTCGTCGTCGCCCGGCGCCTCGTCGAGGGCGTCGAGCAGGCTGAGCTGCACCCCGCCCCCGCCGGCTCCCGGCGCGACCAGGTTCGACACGCCGACGCCCAGCAGCCGGACGCCGGGGGCCACGTCCACCTTGGCCAGGAGGTCCTTGGCCACCCGGGCGACGGCGGGGCCGGTGGCCACGGCCTCGGGCGGGGTGGCGCTGCGGGTGATGGTGCGGAAGTCGCCGAAGCGGACCTTGATGGTGACGGTCCGGGCCACCGAACCGTGGGCCCGGAGCCGAGCGGCGACGGCGTCGGCCATGCGGACGGCCTCGGTGCGGAGCTCGTCGTGGTCGAACCGGTCGGTCGCGTAGGTCTCCTCGTGGCTGATCGACTTGAGGTCCTGGTCGGGGTCGACCGAGCGGGGGTCGACGGCGTGGGCCAGGTCGTGGAGGTGGCGGCCGTGGGCCTTGCCGACGGCGCTCTCCAGCGTGGCGAGCGGCATCCCGGCCAGGTCGCCCACGGTCCGGACGCCGTAGCGCTCGAGCCGGGCGAGCGTGGCGGGGCCCACCCCCCAGAGGGCCTCGACCGGCAACGGGTGGAGGAAGGCCAGCTCGCCGCCGGGCTCGATCACCGACACGCCGGTGCCGAACACGGGACCCTGGCGGGAGGGGCGGGGCTTGGCGTCGGTGGTCGCCAGCTTGGCCAGGAACTTGACCGGGGCGACGCCCACCGAGCAGGTCAGGCCCTCCTGCTCGAGGACCCGGCGGCGGAGGTCCCGGGCGATGGTGGGGCCGTCGCCGGCGAGACGGCGGGCGCCGGTGACGTCGAGGAAGGCCTCGTCGAGCGACAGCGGCTCGACCAGCGGGGTGACCGAGCGGAAGATGTCCAGCACCCGCGTGCTGACCTCGGCGTAGTGGGCGTGGTCGCCCGGGAGGAAGACGGCGTGGGGACACAGGCGCTGGGCCCGGGACGAGGGCATGGCCGAGAAGACCCCGTAGGACCGGGCCTCGTAGGACGCCGCCGCCACCACGCCCCGGGGCCCGTTCCCCCCGACGACCACGGGCTGGCCCCGCAGCTCGGGGTGGCGGAGCAGCTCGACCGACGCGAAGAACGCATCCATGTCGACGTGCAGGATCGTGCGGGTCACTGCGCCCAGGATCGCACCCGTGGGCGCCGACCGGGTCGTCCGGGCAGCTACTCCTCCTGGGAGCCGGGCGGGTTGTTGCACGGCGGCGGGACCTCTGCGCTGCAGGTGGGCAGGTCCGAGTACTCGTCGGGGTGGCCGGCGACGCCGTCACCGTCGAGGTCGGCGCACACGATGATGTCGGGGGCGTTGGCGACGCACTCGGCGCCGTCGGTGAGGTAGGTCCCCTCGCCGTCGCCGTCGGGGTCGATGCAGTCGGGCACGCCCTCCTCCAGCGAGCACGGGTCGCCGGGGACGATGGCGGTGATGGGGTCGGAGTCCGAGGGGCTCTCGCCGCCGTCCTCCGGGGACGAGCTGGTCGTCGGATCCGAGGTCGAGGCCTCGGTGGTGGCGGGCTCGGTCTCGGTGGACTCCCCCGCCGTCGTCTCCGCGGTCGACTCGGCCCCGGTGCTCTCGTCGTCGCCGTCGTCGGAGCCGCACCCGGCGAGCACCAGGGCGGCGACCGCCACGAGGGCGACGATGGTCGACGATCGCCAGCGGGGCCGGGGGGTCGTCGTCGGGCCGGTCAGGGGGCGCACAGTCGCCGTACCTCCAGGTCGGGGGACGGGCCGACCGTAGCCGGGCCCACCGCGCCGGCCCCCTCGGGCCGGCCGGGGGGTGCTCCCCCGGCCGGCCCCGTCAGCCGTCGTAGGGCTGGTAGACGCCCTCACCGTCGCCGTCCGGGTCGACGCAGTCGGGCGAGCCCTCCTCCAGCGAGCACGGATCACCCGGCTCGAGGCCGTCGGAGTCGTCGCCCTCGGAGTCCGGATACCCGGCGTAGCCGTCGCCGTCGAGGTCCGCGCACAGGGACACGTCGGGAGCCGAGGCCACGCAGTCGGCGCCACCCAACAGGTACACGCCCTCACCGTCACCATCCGGATCGATGCAGTCGGGCGAGCCCTCCTCCAGCGAGCACGGATCACCCGGCTCGAGGCCGTTGGAGTCGTCGCCGCCCTCGGAGTCCGGGTAGCCGGCGTAGCCGTCCCCGTCGAGATCGGCGCACGACGATGGGTCAGGGGCCCCTGCCACGCAGGCGGCGCCGCCCAGCAGGTAGACGCCCTCACCATCGCCATCCGGATCGATGCAGTCGGGCGAACCCTCCTCCAGCGAGCACGGATCACCCGGCGAGAGGCCGTTCGACCCCTCGACGGGGTCGTTGGCCTCGTCGCCCTCGTCGCCGCTCTCGACGGGATCGTTGGCCTCGTCGCCCTGATCGCTCTCGTCGACGTCCACGACCTCGTCGTCGGCCTCGGGGCCGCTCAGGCTGCCGCCGTCGGGCTCGGGGGTCGAGGCGGTCGTGTCGCTCGTGGCCCCGTCGGCGCCGGCGGCGGGCGTGGACGACCCGGCTTTCGGGTCGGACCCGTCGTCGCCGCCGCAACCGGAGAGCACGATGGCGGCCGCAAAGGCCAGCGCCCCTGCCGCCCGCCGAGCCCGCCGGACCCGAACCGGATCTCCTGAGAACCACACCTGACCGATCATGCGCCCGAACCTCCGTGTCACCGTTGTTGGTCCGGGCAACGTACCGATGGGCGGGCGTCCTGGGAACGGTTGGGGCGGTGGGTCACCCACCCGTTCAGAGGGTGGGTGGGGTCCCCTGCGACGGCGGCTCGGACAGGCGCTCGACCTCGATGCGGCGGTCGCCGCCCAGCGCCCCGGTGACGCGGTAGGACCAGGCCGCTCCGGTGGCGGAGCCACCCAACCAGCCGCAGAGCGGCTCGCGCACCCACTGGGGCGAGCCGCGGACGAGAGCCGTGCACTCGTCGGGGCTGACGAAGCGGGCGTCGACCACGATGCCGTCGGGATCGTCGCCGACGCGCAGGTCGCCGTCGACGACCTCGGCGACGTGGGCCTCGACCGTGAGGTGCCAGCCCATGTCCGGGGCGTCGGCCTCGATGCGGTACGCCGGCCCCGACCAGGAGCCGATGCGCAGGCCCGTCTCCTCCTCGACCTCGCGGGTGAGGCCGGCCAGCAGGCCCTCGCCCGCATCGATCACGCCCCCGGGCGGCGACCAGTCGAGGCGGCCGTCGCGCCGTCGGTTCTGGACGAGCAGCACGCCGCCGTCCGAGACCACCAGGCCCCCGCCGACCAGCCAGCGTCGGGGCTCGGGCTGCTCCGGCGGTCGGCCGCGATCGTGCTCGGCCACCGCGCCCCCTAGGCCATCGTGGAGAGGTCGAACCCGAGGCCGGCGTCGAGGCCGTCCCACCAGCGCCGCTCGGTGCCGAACGGGTCCTCGACCACCTCGATGCGATCGGCGGCCAGCCACATCGTCGCCCGGTCGCCGGGCTCGTAGCGAGGCCAGGCCGGGCCGTCGCCGGGCCGCGGGTCGCGGGCACCGCCGGCGAAGGCGGCCCAGGCATCGGCCATCCGGCTGGCCAGGGCCCGCCGCTCGGCGTGGATCTCGCCCACCATGATCTCGGTGCCCGGGGCGTCGACGTTGTCCCAGCTGAAGGGCAGGTCGAGGGCGTGGCACGAGCCCAGCATCCCGTCGAAGGCGTCGCTGCGCTCGGCGAAGAGGTACATGTGGGCCTCGCCCCCACGGGCGCCGACGGCCTCGGCCAGGCGGATGGCCGGGATGCGGAAGACCAGGTCGGTCAGCAGGGCCAGCCAGCGGTCGACCGGGCTCGCCCCCTGCATGCGCTCCTCGTAGGCGGCGAGGAGGCTGCCGGGCGACCGGCCCATGAGCCCCTCGTAGGCGGCAGCCCGGGCCACCAGGCCCTCGTCGTCGATCTGGCCCAGCGACGGGGTGAGGAGCGGGAACAGCTTCATCTCCTCGAGCGTGGTGCCGACCAGCAGGGCGATGCCGTCGGCCGAGCCCTCGCGGATCGCCTCCAACGGCACGCGGGGCACGGCCTCGGAGCCCAGGACGGGCTGCCAGGGCAGGCCCACGTCGCCGGCATCGCCTTCGCGACCGACGGTGCCCTGGGCGGCGAGGAGCTGGTCGAGCGGCAGGGCCCGCAGGCCCTCGAGGTCGCCCTGCTCCAGGCCGGTCGCGGCCCAGAGCTTGGCGGCGACGTCGGCCGCCGTCTCCGGCGCCTGGACGTTCTGCGCCGCCCCGCTCTGGAGGATGGCGCGGTGGAAGAGGCCGTCGGCGGCCTCGCAGGCGAGTAGGGCGCCGATGCTCATGGCCCCGGCCGACTCGCCGAACACGGTGACCCGGTCCGGGTCGCCACCGAAGGCGGCGACCGCATCGCGGACCCAGCGCAGGCCGTGGACCTGGTCGAGCAGGCCGAAGCAGCCGCTGCCGGGCACCCCGGGCAGGTCGAGGTAGCCGAGGGCGCCCAGGCGGTAGCCGAGGGCGACGACGACGACGCCCCGGCGGGCCAGGGCCGAGCCGTCGTACCAGCTCATCGAGGCGGTACCGGTCTCGAAGCCGCCGCCGTGGAGCCACACCATCACCGGCGCCGACCCCTCGAGGTCCGTGCTGAAGACGTTGGCCCGCAGGCAGTCCTCGCCGTAGGTGAGGCCCTCGACGCCGAGGGCGGCCTCGAGGATCGACGGGTTCTGGGGTGCGGCCGGGCCGGGCGCCACGCAGGGGAGCGGGTCGGTCCAC
>DATHEV010000082.1:0-7004 GCA_035318405.1 Iamia sp. | reverse complement strand
GGCCCGGGTCTACGACCTGCTCATCCAGCAGGTCGAGGCCAACGGCGTCACCGAGCACGACATCGAGTTCACCGACGTCACCCTGTCCGAGTGGGTGGTGTGGAAGCCCGAGGCCACCCGGCTGACGATCATCAACGATCTCGCCGCGATGGCCGGGTTCTACTCCCTGTACTTCGACAACACCGGCCGGGCCGTGCTCCGGTCGGTGCCATCGATGACCGCGGTCGAGCCCACCCTGGTCTACGGGCCCGGCCGCAACGTGGTCGCCGGCACCATCAAGGAGTCCGACGACCTCCTGGACGCCCCGAACGTCTACCTGGTCGTCAACACGGGGATGGGCGGAGGCCCGATCTGGGGCGAGTGGAAGGTCCCCGCCGAGGCCCCGCACTCTGAGGCCAACCGGGGCCGGGCCATCGTCCAAACCCACAACGTCCAGGGCGTCGGGTCGAACGCCCAGGCCCGGGCCATGGCGAAAGCGATCGGGCAGGCCGACTTCGCCACCTACCGGTGGCTCAACTTCGCCACCGCGATCGACCCCCGCCACGACACGTTCGACGTGGTCGGCTGGGAGGGCGACAAGTTCCGTGAGCAGTCGTGGACCCTGCCGCTGACCGCCGGGGCCGACATGACTCACGAGCTGCGCCGGGTGTGGGCCGAGGCGTTCGCTGACCTGCTGGAAGAGGCTGCCTGATGCTGACCCCCGTCGAGCGCGAGATGGTCTCCGCTGCCGCCCAGGCCGGCGCCGCAGCGGCGCGCCAGCTCATCCCGTCGATCATCTCCGGGGTCATCGTCTCGACCGACCTCACCAACACCATCGCGATGGTCCAGGCCGACGGCCCCAACGAAGCGCACGGCGCCGAGATCGTCGCCCCCATCACCTTCCGGCCCGGTGACCGGTGCAAGCTCCTGTACATGGGCGACCGGGCCCTCTGCCTCGTCATCGGCCGCGGCCAGGGCGACTACGACGACTGGCACGTCGTCGGGGCCGAGGGGGAGCCCGTGTTCCAGACCGGCTGGGGCCACTCCGCCGGCACGTTCCCGCCCGGCCAGAACGGGCCGGCGCAGGTCATGTTCACGATGCGGTCGGGGCGCGTCGAGCTACGTGGCCGCGCCACCCGCACCTCCGGCGCCCTGACGACCATCTTCCCGCTGCCCGAGGCCTACTGGCCCGACAACGATCTGTTGATCTCCGGCCAGGGCGCGCTCGGGGCCCACGTGTCGCTGGGGTTCGACTACGCCACCGGCATGGTGTCGGTCGCGAGCGGGGCCGAGGCCGTGTTCGATGGCGTCAGCTACCTTGCCCGCATCCAGAACCCCGACTGAGACTGAGGAGGCCCGACGGTGACCGTTGTCCAGGAAGACCTCGACAAGCCCGACACGAGCACCCCGTGGCCCGCTCGGGTCTCCGTGCGTCTCGCCGGGGCCCAGGGCCGGCCGGTGGTCGGGAAGCGGATCTCCAACAACACGACGATCGTCGGGGAGACCGTCCTCACCACCGGGGACGGCATCAACAACGCCGGTGTCTGGTCGCTCGACCTGCCGCCCTCCAGTGACATCCTCCCGCCCGGGACCACGTGGCGTATCGAGCGCTCCGTGCCCGGCTGCGGCATCTACCCGGTGTCGTTCCTCACGGTGCCCGTCACCGGCGGCCCCTACGACGCCTTCGAACTGGAGGACGACCCCATGGGCTCCATCACCCCCACCGCTCTCGCCGCCCACGCCGCTGACCAAGCGCTCCACGGGGGCGGCCTGGAGATCGCGTTCGCGTCGATCAGCAGCACGGTCACGATCACCGGGACCGGTGGCGGCCTGTTCACCGCCGCGGTGCCGGGCCTGCTCGTCACGGTCCCCGACCTCGCCCGGCCGGTGTACCTGTTCGGCCACATCCCCGGCATCCAGCCCCCGGGCGGCCCTGCCGAAGCGTCGTTCGGGATCTACCCCCAGGCGAACACCGGCATCTTCGCGGCGCTCGACGGCGTGCCGGTGCCCGACATGGACACCACCACCCACCGCACCGTCGACCCGTTCGCCCGCCTGCCGGCGCACTCCGCCGGGGACTACGTGATCGCCGGCTCCGGCAGCAGCGGCAACCTGACGGCCCGTGTCGCCGCCTCCGTCCTCGGTCTGGCCTCCCTGCGGGCCGTCGCGGCGTGAGCGTCGTCCCCCCGCTGGGGAACACCCGGTGGACTCGCTACACCCCTGACAGCTCCGCTGTCGGCGAACAGGTGGCCCTCCACGTCGGGCGCGTCCACGCCCCCCAGGGCGACATCCCGGTGTTGTTCTTCCACGACTACCAGGCCACCGCGGTCGACACCCTCGACGGCGGGTGGGACGGCCTCTTCTCCGCCATCACCTCGACCAGCTACCCGATGCTCGCCGCCCAGCTCGGTGGCGTCTCCCAGTGGGCGACCCCCGACGTCGTCGGCGCGAGCGGCTGGGTCGACGACGCCATCGTCTGGGCCGCCGGCCAGGTGTGGATCGGCACCCGGACCGACAAGATCGCGGTGGTCGGGATCGGCATGGGCACCCTTAACGCCCTGAACTGGGCGTGGCGGAACCCCGGCCGGGTGCTGTCGGTCGCGCTCATCGGCCCGATCGTCGACGCCGACGCCTTCTACACCGACAACCCGTCACTCCAGGCCGCCATCAACGCCGATTGGGGCGGCGCCCCCGCGTGGACCGCGGCGCTCCCCACCATCGACCCCATGGCCAACCTCGACCAGATCCGGCCGTTCGCCCACAAGATCGGGCTCTGGTACGGCGACGCCGACACCCAGATCAACCCGTCGGACGTCCAGGCGTTCGCCGAGCTGACCGGCGCCACCGCGACCGAGTTCGCCGGCACCCAGTCCCAGCGGCACCTCGTGCCCTCCGGGCTCGTCGCCGCCGAGCTGTTCGCCACCTTGCGCGACCGGCGCTCCGCGTACGTCGGGTGGGAGCCCTCCGACTGGGCCCGCTTCGACGTCGTCAACACCACGGTCGACCCCGACCCCGCCGACCGCAACGTCAACGAGGTCACCACCGCCATCCACCCGGGCGGCCGCCGAGGCGAGTTCCACCGGCTCTCCGGCACCAGCGGCAACGAGCGCCACGTCTACCTCCTGCGCGAGCTGACCGCTGTCGACAGCTACGTGAGCGGCACCTGGTACCAGGAGAACGGCGGCCTGATGGTCGGCCAGCAGGGCAACGTTCACGCCGGCCACGTCGAGGCGGGCGCCTACCTGTTCAACATGGTATGGGGCGACATCTTCGGCGTGTCCCCCTGGATCGTGAACATGGGGGTGTGGTCCGGGACCGTCGACGACGACGACCTGGTGCTGCTGGGGAACACGAACAAGGTCATCCCCGGGCTCCGCCTCTCCGCCGGTGGCGAGGTCCTCGCTTCGGAGCGCATCGGCGGGGTGGTGACGCTGGTGGTGCACGCCGACGACCTCGACCGCAACCTCCGCTCCCGCACCCTGAACCTGGTCATCGCCGGCCCGCTCGGCAACCACAACGTGGTGGGCGCCACCCGGCTCGACGCCAACCACATCACGTACGCCCAGGCTGGGGTCGACATCCCCAACGGCGGCGCCGGCTCGTGGGCCGACTTCGGCTCGTGCTACCCGTTCCGGGCCGACACCCAGAAAGTCGGGGCCGCCATGCTCGGCCGGTTCTACCCGCGGGGCATCGACCCCCCTGCGTGGGATGACCCCGACTTCACGATGACGTGGACCGACTCCGGCTCCTGGGGCTACGAGGGCTACGCCCCGTGCGGTCAGCTGTTCGCCCACGTCGGACTCTTCGACGGCCGCCCGCACAACCTCCAGGTCGGGCCGCTCCGCATCAACGAGATGTAGACGCGCAACCGCCCCCGGCTCGGTCCGTCGAGATCCGGGGACGGTGACGAGTCGCACCGGTCGCCGCCGGCCAGCAACGGCGACGACCAGCACTACCACGTCTTCCGGTGGGTGGCGGACCGGGCCGTCGGCCTCCTGCTGGAGGCCGAGAGCGCACCATCCGGGTCTCGTGTCTGGCACCCGGCAGGCGTCACCCCGGGTTGTACCACGGTAACGGGCCTGTGGCAAGTGCGGTAACGCCTGCTCGGGCTACGGTGTCCGCATGATCACCCTCGACGACCTCTCGATACCCGCCCCCGACCCAGGCCCGGCCGACTGGAGCGAGGACGGCGTGTTGCCGTTCTCCGCGATGATCCCGGAGGACCAGATCCGGGCCTACCAGGACGAATGGATGGTCGCCAACGGCTGGCGCGGCCTGGAGCCCGCGGTGGTCGAGGGGGGCGACGGCACCTGGAAGCTGGCCGGCGACCCCGGCCGTCTCTTCACCGTCGACGCCGAACGCCCCGGCGGCTGGCCCGACGCCTGCCCCTACATGCGCCAGCCCGCCCTGCTCGACCTGTGCATGAACGGCGACCTGGCGAAGGCGCTGGAGGACGCCACCGGCGAGCCGATGGGGCTCCACCTGAACCTGACCGGGTGGACGTCGACCCAGCGGAACTGGCACCAGGACGGCTACCTCAACCCCGACCACGTCGGGGACGCGTACGCCGCCGTGTGGGTCTCGCTGGGCGAGGTCGAGCCCGACGCCGGCCCGTTCCAGTTCATCCCGGGCTCGCACCGCTGGCACCGGCTCACCAACAGCCGGGTGGCCGCCTCGGGCATCGTCGACATGGCCGACCCCGCGTGGCCGGCGCACACGGAGACGGTGCTCACCGAGCTGGTCGAGAAGGAGATCACCGCCCGGAACGCCGAGGTGATCGACTGGCTTCCCGACGCCGGTGATGTGCTGCTGTGGCACCCCCGGCTCTACCACCGTGGCAGCGCGCCGCGGATCCCGAACACCTACCGCCCGGCCCTGATCGCCCACTTCTCCGGCATCAACACGCGCCGCGACTTCGCTGGGGCCGGCTACGAGCCCGTCCAGCACGAGGCGGGCGGCTGGTACTGGCCGATCATCACCGACCAGCCCGTGGCGGCGCGGTGATGGGCCAGAACGTGGTGCTGCTCACCAAAGAGGTCGGCGACGACGAGCGGTCCCAGGAGATGGTGGTGGGCATCGAGGTCGACGGCGAGCGCTTCGACGTCCCGATGGACTCGCGCATCGCGGTCGAGTCGGAGGCGGGCGCAACCACTCAGCTGGTGACGCTGACCCTGTTCGCCGACACCGTCCGCTACGCGCCGGCCGAGGTGACGACGTGAGCCCGCTCGACCCCGCCCGCATCGGGTCGTCGCCGGCCGACGGCGCCGCCCGCCTCGTGGCCGCCCTCGCCGACGTCGAGCACCCGAAGGTCATCGAGGTGGGCACCCTCCGGTCGGAGGCCGCCAACCCGACCCATCACACCGAGTGGGCTCCCCACGGGACGTGGCTCAAGGTGGACGCCTACGAGGGCACCGACGTGGACCTGGTCGCCGACGCCCACCAGCTCCCCGCCGACCTCGGTCGGCTGCTCCCCCACGAGCCCCCGGCGGCTGGGTTCGACGCCTACGTGGCCTGCTCCCTGTTCGAACACCTGGAGCGGCCGTGGCTCGCGATGCAAGCAGCGGCCGACGTCGTGCGGCCCGGGGGCCTGGTGTACGTGCAGACCCACCAGTCGTTCCCGATCCACGGCTACCCGTCGGACTACTTCCGGTTCTCCGACAAGGCGCTGGTGGTGCTCATGGAAGACGCGGGCCTGGAGGTGGTGTCCGCCGGCTACACGTACCCGTGCCGGATCATCCCCCCGCCCGAGGTCACCAGGTGGAATCCTGCGGCGGAGGCGTACCTGAACGTCGAGGCCCTGGCCCGCAAGCCCGAGGAGTGAGCGTGGAGATCCCGACGGACGACGAGGGCATGTTCGAAGCGGTCGACGACGAGGGGACCGTGGTGGGGCACGGCATCGTCGCTGACGGCATGGTCGACTTCGCCTACACCGACGGCACCCAGGAGGCCCGCACCTTCCTGCCTGTGGATATCTTCACGATGGTGTGGACAACTCTGGGGTTGAACCTCGGGCTGACGCTCCGGGCCGCGGTGTGAGGATCTACCTCTACCCGGGCGACCGGTGGGGGTGCGGCTCCTACCGCCTGATCTGGCCGGCCGCCGCTGTCGCCGCGCTGCGGCCCGACTGGCACGTCGAGGTGGTGGCTCCGGAGGCCCGTGCGGTGCACGTCGGGTTCAATTTCAAGGGCCAGGTGTGCGAGGAGAAGTTCCCGGCCGACGCTGACGCCATCGTGCTCCAGCGGCCCACGGTCCGGTTTCTGGCCGACATGATCCCCCTCGCCCGGGCCCGGGGCTGCGCGGTGATCGTCGACATGGACGACGACCTGGGGCACATCCACCCGGCGAACCCTGCGTTCGCCACGTTGGCGAAGCGGATCCGGCACCCGGAGAGCGGGGTGTGGATGGACAACCCGCACTCGGCCCCGAACGCCGCTCGGGCGTGCGCTCTGGCCACGCTGGTGACGGTGACTACGCCCCAGCTGGCCAAGAGCTACGCCAACCACGGCGCCGGCACGGTGGTGGTCCCGAACTACATCCCGGCCCGGTACCTCGACGTCGAGCACGTCGACAGCGACCTGGTGGGTTGGGGCGGGTCGGTGCACTCGCACCCCGACGACCTCCAGCAGGTCGGCCCCGCGGTGGGCAGGCTGCTGGCCGACGGCGGCCGGTTCGAGACGGTCGGCCGCCGCGAGGAGGTCGGCCGGGTGCTCGGGCTGCCGGAGGATCCGCCTGGCCCGGGCCCGGTGGGGCTCGACGAGTGGCCGGTGGCGCTCTCCCAGTTCGGGGTGGGCATCGCTCCGCTGGCCGACACCCGGTTCAACACGGCCAAGAGCAGGCTCAAGCCCCTGGAACTGAACGCTGTCGGGGTGCCGTGTGTGGCGTCGCCGACGGACGACTACTCGGGCTGGGCGCAGGAGAGCGCCGGCACGGTGCTGGCGCGACGGCCCCGGGAGTGGGGTGGGCTGCTGCGGGCGCTCGCCAACGATCCCGACCGCCGGCAGGAGATGTCCGAAGCGGGGCGCGAG
>DATHEV010000081.1:0-4363 GCA_035318405.1 Iamia sp. | reverse complement strand
AGTTGGTGCTGCTGGCCCAGGCGCACTCGCCGCAGACCCACGAGGCACCGTTCTCGTCGATGCAGGTCCAGTAGGTCTGGTGCCAGCCGTCGGCGCACGTGTACAGGTCCTTCGAGCCCTCCCAGTCGCACTCCCGGCAGGTGGCCAGGTGGCAACAGGACGGGGCGGGGAGCTCGCACTCGCCCGGCGGGATGAGGAGTCCGCAGGCCGAGGCCAGCCCGCTGATGAGCGCCGAGGCGCCGGCCAGCAGGCCGATCCCGCGCCGTCGGCTGATCCGGGCGGCCAGGCCGAGGCCGGGTTCGACCTCGTCGAGGCACACGACCCCGCCGGTGCTCACGTCGTGATCCACGATCGCCCTCCATCGGCGTCTGGTGCGGTGGGTGCCGGCGGGGGGCCGACGGCCAGCTGGGCCCGCTGGTCGAGCAGGGCCTGGAGCTGGCGGGGCGACGGCACCGTCTGGGCCGCGGCGATGCGGTCGTGGCTGAGCACGAAGCCGGCCGGGGTGACCCGCAGGCCGAAGGCGTCGGCGATGCGGTCGTCGGTGGCCAGGGTGACCGTGCCCGCCGGCAGGCCGACGTCGTCGCACCACTCGGCGCCGACGCCGACGGTCGGCGTGCGGATCACGACGTGCAGGTCGTCCGGCAGGGCGCCGCGGAGGCTGCGGGCGACGGTGGCGCACGTGGCACAGGTCGTCGAGAGGAACAGCACCACGGCGTGCTCGGCTCCGTCGAGCGAGGCGGGCAGACCGATCTCGGAGGCGACGATGGCCCCGACCGGGTGGGTGAGGGGCCGCGGCGCGTCGCCGGTGCCGAGGTGCTCGCGCATCTCCTCGAGCGTGCGGTACTGGTCCATGAGGGCGAAGAGGCAGACGAGCACCAGCACGGCGACCACCAGCACGAGGGCGGTGAGCGCGATCACGACGCTCGCACCGCCACGAGCGGCCCGTTGCGCCGGACGGTGCCGAGGACCGGGGCGGCGAGCACGACGCCGCTGCCCGCGGCCACCGCGGTGAGGGCGAGGAGACCGTCGGCCCCGGACAGCGGGCTGGCCGCCGGCACCAGGGCGGCGACCACCCATCCGGGGAGAGCGACGACCTGGCGCAGGCCGAGGGGGCGCCCGTCGCGCCCGCCGAAGCAGGCGCAGGTGATGGAGGTGCCCCGCCGGTGGGCGACGAGCCCGGCTCCGGCGAAGGAGAGGCCGAGGGCGAGGACGAGCGCCCGGGTCGCCAGCGCTCCCGGGGCGAGGACGAGGGCGAGTGCGGCTCCCGCCTCGGCGGTGACGAGGACGGCGTGGAGGGCCGCCGCCGGGCGCAACCCGATGGCGCTGATCGTGGTTGCGACCCGACCCGGCGCGGCAGCCTTGGCTGCGGCGGCCACGAGCAGGGTCCCGGCGGCGGCGAGCTGGACGGCGGTGGCCAGCGCTCCGTTCATGCCCCGTTGCTCTCGGCAGGCGGGGTCGTGGGGTTGCGGACCTGGAGCACCAGGCTGGCGCCCAGGTCGGTGTCGACGAGAGCGACGGCGACGTTGCGCCCGGTGGCGACGGCGTCGGCCAGCGCCGGCCTGGGGTCGCCGGCGATCGAGGCCGCCGGCACGGTCAGCCGGCCGGCGACGAGGTAGGCCCCCTGGGAGGAGGTCGGCACGCCGATCAGCCACGAGCACAGCGGGATGGCGGCCATGGCCATGCCGACGACGCTGTCGGTGACGGTGACGTGGTCGCCGACCCGCGGCACCAGGCCCCAGGGGAAGCCCGACAGCGGCACCGCCGTCCAGGGCTCGTCCGGCTCCAGGACGACGTCGAGGGCCTCGGCCGCGACCGTGGTGCCGCCCACCGAGGTGACCCGGGCCGGGACGGCGAGGAGGCCGGGGGCCCGCCCAGCCTCCCCACCCGCCGGCGGCGAGCCGACGATCGTCCCGGACCCGGCGAGGGCGGCGGTGGCCCCGGCACCGAGCGCCAGCCCGAGCGCCCGCCGACGGGTGAGGGGGGAGGTTCCGTCCACGACGCCTCGACTACTCCCCCGAACGTTGCCGCCCGAGCGCGAACCACGATGTGCCGGCCGACGTCAGACCGCAAGGCCGCGGACACGTCCCTCCCTTGCAGCCCTAGATCATCGTCCATCCTGTGAAGGTCATCGTCTGGCCGGCCCAGCTCGTGAACGGGGGGTTGCAGCTCGCCACCATCATGTGCGGAGCGACCGAGGCGCCGTTCAGGGTGATCCCCCCAGGCGCGTAGAACGGCAGGGCCGTGGCGCTCGTCAACGTGCCGGTGTAGGACAGCATCACGTTGACGATGCAGGCCAGGTCCGTCTTGTCGCAGGTGGGAACCCGGTAGATCCGCAGCTGGAGGATGGGGCGGTTCGCGGCGATGGTGGCGAGGTTGTAGGACCACGTCGGCGGACCAGCCGAGGACAGCGCGTAGGTGAGCTGGGCGGTCCCGGCGTTCAGGATGCTGAAGTCACCCTGGTACCACTGACCGGAGGGCGGGGTGCCGAGCTGGAAGTTGGTGCTCCACCCGCCCGACAGGCGCGTCGTCCCGGCGGCCGTGACGGGGGGGAACGCGACCTGTAGCGAGCTCTTCAAGGTGCACGGCCCCGGCCCGTGCCCGTGAAAGTTGTTGCCGGCGGCGGTGACCGTGCCGGCGGTGATGGTGAGGGGGAACGGGTTGGCTGATGCTGGGGTCGCCAGCGCCAGGAACAGGCAGAGAGCCGTCGCAACGGCGACGGCTCCCTTCGTGACGGGGTTGAGACGCATGACCGCGCTCCCTCTGACGTGGGATGTGAGACGAACCGTCGGACCATCCGAGACCCGGCGGCTCGTCCCCATCTGCGCACACCGATGCTTTCGCACCGTCCGCGAAACGGCAGTGGATGCACCCTGCCTCTGACCGAGGGGTCGAGGCGTTGGCCGGTGCGGCTCACAACATGGTCAACACCATGCCGGTGACCGTTGCCGACTGGCCGGCGAACGAGACGAACGGGGCCGAGCAGCTCGCCACGTTCAGGTTCGAGCCGCCCGCGACGTTCGTGGCCATGTTGATGGTGGCGAAATCGCCGGCCACCGCGGTCGGGAGGGTGCCGGTGAAGGTGCTGCCCCCGGTGACGACGGCACGGGCGAAGAGGACGCACGCGACGTCGTCCTTCTCGCAGTTGCCGGTGGCGACCCGGTAGATCGTCGCACGGACGATGACGTTGTTCGGGGCCGTGCTGGTGAGCGTGTAGGGCGAAGAGGCACCGGACCAGGTGCCGTTCGCGGCCAGGAGCTGGAAGTCGAACTGGTACCACTGACCGGATGGCGGAGTGCCGAGCTGGTAGTAGAAGCTCCAGGTCGAGCCGGTCATGGTCCAGGTGCCGTTGGCATCGAAGGTGGCCTCGACGTCATCCACCTTCTCCTCGCAGGGGGGCTCGTTGCCCGCCTCCGGGGTCAGATCGAAGGAGTTGCCGGCAACGGTGAGCGTCCCGCTCGTCACCTCGAGGCTCACCGTGTTGGCCGAGGCCGGCGTGGCGTGGGCGACCAGCAGAGCGAGGGCGGCCGCCACGACGGCCCCCCTCTTGAGGGAAATGAGGCGCATCGTCGGCGCTCCTTCTCAGGGTTTGGAGTAGGGAAACCGAACCGGGCCCTTCCCGTCGAAGACGGTGAGAGATGCGCGGCTCACCCCCTACATGGCCACGCTCACCATTGCGGAAGCGACGCGATCCGACATCGGCGCGGTCGGGCGCCTCGCGGCCGCTGCGGAATGGCGTGTCTCCACCACGACGGCTCCCCTCTCGACGGAGATGAGGCCCATGGCGCGCTCTCCTCTTACGGCGGAGGTCAGACGACGTCGAGCACGAGGCCGGTGAGGGTGGCGTGCTGGCCGTGCCACGCCACGAACGGGGCGCTGCAGCTCGACGCCGCCAGCGGCAGCCCGCCGGGGGCGCTGGTGCTGCCCGAGACGGTCGCGCTGTCACCGACCGAGGGGCTGGGCAACGTGCCGGTGAAGGAGCCCGAGGTCGAGGCGGCGCGACCGACGATGATGCACTTGAGGTTGGTCGAGTCCTTGGCGCAGTCGTTCACCCCCACCTCGTACAGACGCACCTGGAACGTGAGGTGGTTGGGCGAGGCCGTGGCCAGCGTGTACGGCGAGCTGGCCCCCGTGTAGGTCCCCGTGCCGTTGATGACGATGTCGGCCTTGTACCAGGGCCCGGCCGGCGGGGTGCCGAGACGGAACTGGACCGAGAACCCGCCGGTGACGGTCCAGCGCCCGGCGATCGGCGTGTCGGTGTTGAGGGCGAGGGTGTTGGGGTTGTCGGCGCACGGCCCCTCCACTCCACCGCCGCCTCCGGGGGTCAGGTCGAAGGTGTTGCCGGCCACGACGAGGGTGCCACCGG
>DATHEV010000080.1:0-2653 GCA_035318405.1 Iamia sp. | reverse complement strand
GAGCGCAGCGAGACGGCCGGACGCCAGGACACCGAGGCCCGGGCCGACGCCATCGACGCCTCGACCGACGACCTCGAGGTCATGCTGGCCGCCCTGGCCGACCCGCTCCCCGACTCCGAGGCCGACCGGGCGGTGGTCGAGCCGTGGCTGGACGACTACGCCAAGCTCCTCGAGGACCGGCGCACCTACGCCGACGCCGTGCGGGTCAACCCCGACGCCCGGTTCCTCACCACCGAGAAGTTCAACGACCCGCTCGACCGGGTGGTGCAGACCTTCGCCGAGATCAACGAGATGTTCTCGTGCGTCCCGGCGGGGGACGTCGGCTAGATCGCACCCAGCGCGGCGGCCACCGCCAGGCCCCGGTGGACCAGACGGCGGGTGCTGGCGTCGGCGTCGAGGGCATCGAGGTCGGCTTCGCCGGTGACCCAGGTGGCGCCGGTCGACTCCTCGTTGTGGGCCTCCTCGACGTCCGGGTCGGCGAGCAGCAGGAACCGCAGGTCGTGGTGGACGTGGAACGAGCCGTCGGGGTACGGCACGTCGTGGACGTCGAGGTCGACGGCGGGCAGCACCGGACGGAGACCCGGCAGGCCGGTCTCCTCGGCGGCCTCGCGGCAGGCGGCGGCGAGGAGGTTGCCGTCGCCGTCGACGTGACCGCCAGGTTGGAACCAGCGGCCCAGCTTGCGGTGGTGCAGGAGCAGGACGCCCCGGCCCGGCGCCACCACGACGGCCGAGGCCGTGAGGTGGTCGGGCAGCGAGTCCCGGTCGAGCGGGTTTCCATCGCCATCGCAGAGGGAAAGCACTCGTCGCCGCACGGGCTCGAGACCGGGCGGCAGGACGGCGGCAGCCACCTGGTCCCGGGCCAGGGAGCGGTCGCCGGAACGGCTGGCGGTCCGCTCGTCATCGGGATCGAGCACCTCCCAGTCGGTCACATCCACCTTCTAGCGCGGCCGGCCCGAGACGTCGGGATGGCCGGGCAGGTACCAGCGCCAGGGCAGGTCTGCGCCCTGGGACAGACCGATCCTGGTGCTGGTGGCCGGTTCGGTCGTGAGCGCCGTTCCATCGCTGGCGAGGCTGACGCCTCTGTCCGCCTTGACGAGGTCGGCACCGTCGTAGGTGCCGTCGATCCCGAGGGCTTGGCAGAGGCGGGCCGGCCCCGAGGTGAGATCGCGGTCGCGGCGCGCCTTGGGGCGGGCGGCCCGGATGGCGTCGAGCCCGGCGACCGGCGCCCCGGCCCGCAGCAGCACGGCGCCGGCCTCGCCCACCCCGCCGCAGACCACGTTGGCGCACCAGTGCATGCCGTAGGTGAAGTAGACGTAGAGGTGGCCGGCCGGGCCGAACATCACCTCGGTGCGGGGGGTCGGGCCGCGGTAGGCGTGGCTGCCGGGGTCGTCGGCGCCGCAATAGGCCTCGACCTCGACGATGCGGACGACCCGGCCGTCGTGCACGAGGAGGGTCCCGAGCAGGTCGGGGGCCACCTCCAGCGGGTCCCGGGCGTAGAACGAGCGCGGCAGGCGACGACGGCGGGCCATCGATCTCTCGGGCGGCGCCCGGTCAGGCGTCGACGCCGGTGGTGGCCCACCAGACGACGCCCGGGCCCCGCACCCGGCACGATCCCCGCTCGCCCGGCGGGACCAGCACGGCCCGGCCGGCACCCAGCTCGACCCGGTCGTCGGCCGTCGTGAGCACGGCCGGCCCCCCGGTGGCCACGGCGAGGGCCGGACCCGTCCCCGGCGGGGCGGGCATGGCCCGGCTGCCGGGCTCGAGCCGATGGAGGGCGATCTCGGGGACCGGCGGGGCGTAGCGGCGGACGCCGAGGGCGATGCCGTCGCCGGGCATGGGCTCGACGCCGACGCCCGCCGGGGCCAGCAGGTCGGCCAACGCCTCGGTGTCGACGTGCTTGGGCGTGAGCCCGCCTCGGACCACGTTGTCCGAGGCGCCCATCAGCTCGACCCCGGCGCCCGCCAGATAGGCGTGGGGCACACCGGCGGGGAGGAAGACGCCTTCCCCCGGCGACAGCTGGCGCAGATCCATGACCAGGGGGGCGAGGGCGGTGGCGTCGCCGGGGTAGGCGGCGGCGAGACGGCGGACCCAGCTGCGGGCGCCGGCCCCGGCCCCGGCCCTCGTCGCGGCCTGGGCGAGAGCGTCGCGCTCGGCGGCGGGGGCGGTGAGGAGGTGGACCAGGGCCCGGCGGGCGTCGGGCTGGTCGACCACCAGGTCGGCGAGGGGTCGGGCCTCGGGGCCCATGGCGCGGATGCGGGCGGCGGAGTCGGATCCCCGGCGGAACCCGACCAGGACCCACGTCGGCTCCAGGGCGACGAGCACCTCGGGCTTGGCGTAGGGGTCCCGGTAGGTGCGGTCGGGGGCGTCGGCGGGGCGGCCGCTGGCCTCCTCCCGCTCGAAGCCGGCGGCGGCCTGGTCGGGGTCGGGGTGGAGCTGGATGCTCAGCGGCGCCCCGATGGCCAGCACCTTGAGCAGGAACGGGAGGCGGGGCCCGAAGCGCTCGACGAGCTCGGGGCCGAGCAGGGCGTCGGGATCGGCGGCCACGGCGGCATCGAGGGTCGGGCCGGCGGTGGTGGTCGAGGGGGCAGCCGGGTGGGCGCCGACCCACAGCTCGGCCTCCTCCTGCCCGGTGGGGTCCGTGCCCACCCACGGG
>DATHEV010000079.1:0-2183 GCA_035318405.1 Iamia sp. | reverse complement strand
AGCCCCGCTCGGGGTCGGCGAGGTAGTGGAACTCGTCCATGACCACCTGCCCGATGGGGGCGGCGGACCCGTACCGCAGGGCCATGTTGGCCACGATCTCGGCCGTGCAGCAGATGATCGGGGCGTCGGCGTTCACCGCCGCGTCGCCGGTCATCATCCCGACCCGCTCGGCCCCGAACGTCGCCGTCAGGTCGAAGAACTTCTCCGACACCAGGGCCTTGATCGGCGCCGTGTAGAAGCTGCGCCGCCCCTCGACCAATGCGCTGAGGTGGGCGGCGATGGCGATCAGGCTCTTGCCCGAGCCCGTCGGCGTGTTGACGATCACGTGGGCGCCGGTGGCCACCTCCAGGAGCGCCTCCTCCTGCGCCGGGTAGAGGGTCAGGCCGCGATCGGCGGTCCAGTCCATGAACGTCTCGACCACGGCGTCCTCGTCGCCCCCGATCGGCGCCCGATCCCCCAGGTTCCGCTCGTCGGTCATCGGTGCGCCATCCGGCCCTCGCCGCGGCCTGGTCGGCTGGCGGTGACGGCGCGCCGATGAGCGCCGACGGCTCCACTTGCTGCGCTCTCTCTGCTGCCGGGGAGGGAGCTGTGCCGTCTGGTTCGCTCGCTGCGCTCGCTCGTCGGTGCGCCATCCGGCCCCTCGCCGCGGCCAGGCCGGCTCGGGGTGATGGCGCGCCGACGGGCGCCGATGGCTCCACTCGCTGCGCTCTCTCTGCCGCCGGGGAGGGAGCTGTGCCGTCTGGTTCGCTCGCTGCGCTCGCTCACGTGGTCTGCCGCATGCGGGCCTCTTCGGTCAGGCGGTCGGCCACGGCGTCGGCGAAGCCGGGGATGCCCGTGGACACCGATCGACGGCTGCGGCTGATGCTGTGGAGGACGGGGCCCTTGCCCTCGGCCACGAGGATGCGGAGGCCCTCGTAGCCGGCGACCACACCGACGACATCGGCCCACGGCACGAACCGGCGGCGGGTGAAGCCGAACACGGTCAGGCCCTCGCCGTCGACGTCGAGGCGCATCTGGGCGGCGCGGGCGTAGAGCCAGCAGCCGAGGATCCCGCTGGCGCCCAGCGCCGCGGCCAGCGCCGGATCGTCGAAGGCGCTGATCGCCAGGCTGCACATCACGAGCGGCCACCCGATGGCCATGAGCGCGCAGATGACGGTCTGGCCGCTGCTGCGGAAGGTGCGTCCCTCGACGTCGCCGATGTCGGCGCCGGTGGTGGGGAGAGCCGGGGTGGGGCTGCGTCGGGGCCGGCGTGGCCCCCCGTCAGACGACCCGGAGCGTGACGTCGACGTTGCCACGGGTGGCGTTCGAGTAGGGGCAGACCTCGTGGGCCCGGGCGACGAGCGCCTCGGCGGCGGGACCGTCGAGCGCAGGCAGGCTGACGTCGAGCTCGACGGCGAGGCCGAACCCGCCGGCGTCGAGCGTGCCGATGCCGACGCTGGCCGACACCTCGCTGCCCTCGACGTTGGCCGCGTCCTTGCCGGCGACGACCTTCAGCGCCGAGTGGAAGCAGGCGGCGTAGCCGGCCGCGAACAGCTGCTCGGGGTTGGTGGCGCCGCCCGCGCCCCCCATCTCCTTGGGGACGCGCACGTCGACGTCGAGCAGGCCGTCGTCGCTGGTCGTGTGGCCGTTGCGGCCGTCTCCGGAGGCGGTTGCGGTGGCGGTGTAGAGGACCTGCACGGTGTCTCCTCGGTCGTCGGGGCACCCATCCTGCCGGGTCGAGGCCGCATGTGGGCCGCTGCGTGGGCCAACCCCCGGTCCGACGGGGTCGGCCCGTCCGTAGGGTCGGGCGGTGTTCGACGCCCCCGACCTCGGTGCCCGCCTTGTCCAGCTGATGATCGGGCTCGTGCTGGTCGGGCTGGCGCTCGCCATGGTGGTGCAGGCCGACCTGGGCCTCGACCCGTGGAACGTCTTCCACCAGGGCATCTCCGAGCGCACCGACGTGGGGCTGGGGTGGATCGTGATCGCCACCGGTGTCGTGATCCTCCTCCTGTGGGTGCCGCTGCGGCAGCGCCCCGGCATCGGCACCCTCGCCAACGCCCTCGTCGTGGGCCTGGCCATCGAGGCCGGGATCGCCCTGCTGCCGTCGCCGTCGGCCCTGGCCTCGCGGGTCGCGCTCCTGGTCGGCGGGGTGCTCCTGAACGGCGTCGCCATCGGCCTGTACATCGGCGCCGGCCTCGGACCGG
>DATHEV010000078.1:0-3787 GCA_035318405.1 Iamia sp. | reverse complement strand
CACGACTACTCCCCGCAGGAGGAGGCCACGGCCCGGAGCTGGGGCCGCCACCACATCTTCGGCCCGCCCGAGGCGGTGCGGTCCGGGCTGCTCGACCTGGCCGAGCGCACCGGCGCCGACGAGCTGATGGTCACGACGATGACCCACGGCTTCGACGAACGGGTCCGGTCGTACCGGCTGGTCGCCGAGGCCATGGACCTGGCCCCCGCGCCCGTCTGAGGCCGGCACGCCCGCCCCGTCCGGGGTATCTTGACCGCTCAGTCAAGTTCGCCCCAGACCAGCAGGTGTGCCCCATGGCCGATGCCCCCACCCTCGACGAGTTCGAGACCGAGGTCCGGACCTTCCTCGACGCCCACGCCCAGCCCAAGCCGCCCGCCGAGGAGTTCGTGTGGGGCAAGGGCGACGACGACGTGGCCATGTTCGAGGAGGTCGACCCCGACACCGAGGCCCGGCAGCTGAACGAGGCCAAGGGCTGGCTGAAGACCCGGGCCGAGGCGGACCTGCACTGGATCGCGGGGCCGACCGAGCTGGGCGGCCGGGGCCTCAGCCGCGACCACGCCCTGCTCTACGGGCGGCTCGAGTCCCGCTACCAGACCCCCAAGCAGTCGTTCTTCGGCATCGGCTTCGGGATGGTGGCGCCGACGATCCAGGCCCACGGCACCGAGGCCACCACCGCCTACCTGAACCGCATGTACTCCGGCGACCTCGTCGGCTGCCAGCTCTTCAGCGAACCCGCCGCCGGGTCCGACCTGGCCGGCCTCCAGATGCGGGCCGACCGCGACGGTGACGAGTGGATCCTCAACGGCCAGAAGGTGTGGACCTCGGGCGCCCAGTACTCCGACATCGGCGAGGTGATCTGCCGCACCGACGCCGACATGCCCAAGCACAAGGGCCTCACCGGCTTCGTCGTCGACATGCACGCCCCCGGCGTCGAGGTCCGGCCCCTGCGCCAGATGACCGGCGGGGCGTCGTTCAACGAGGTCTTCTTCTCCGACGTCCGCGTCCCCGACGACCACCGTCTCGGCGACGTCAACATGGGTTGGACCGTGGCCCTGACGACCCTGATGAACGAGCGGGCGTCGATCGGCGGCGGCTCGGGCAGCGGCGGCACCGGCCTCGTCTCGATCGTCCGCCTCATCGAGATGGCCCGCGCCTTCGACCGGGCCGACGACCCGGTGGTCCGCGACGCCCTGATGCGGCTCTACACCGGCTACCAGGTGTCCCGCTTCACCAACATGCGGGCGGCGGCGAACCTCAAGGCGGGCGGCCTGCCCGGCCCCGAGATGTCGATCGGCAAGCTGGCCCTGACGGCCAACCTCACGGCCACCACCGCGGTCGTCAGCATGATCCTCGGACCCAAGCTGATCGCCGACACGGGCGAGTGGGGCACCTTCGCCTGGTCGACCTTCGCCACCGGCACACCCGGCATGCGCATCGCCGGCGGCAGCGACGAGACCCTCCGCAACATCGTCAGCGAGCGCGTCCTGGGCATGCCCAAGGAGCCCGGCATCGACTCCAAGAGCCCCTTCAAGGACCTCCTCAAGGCCTGATGCCCCGTAGTGGCGATCAGATCCGGCGGCTTCCCGCCGGATCTGATCGCCAGTTCGGGGGGTTCAGAGCTCGAGGGTGCGGTCGCACGCCGCCGCGATCTCGGGTTCGCGGGTGGCGACGACCACGGCTGCCCCGGCGTCGGCCCGCTCCCGCAGCAGGGCCAGCACGACCTCGGCCCGGAGGGCGTCCTGGTGGGCCACGGGCTCGTCGGCCAGGAGGATGGCGGGCTCGCCCACCAGCGCCCGGGCCACCATCGTGCGCTGGCGCTCGCCCACGGAGATCTCGTAGCCGCCCCGGGCCCACAGGTGGCCGACGTCGAGCCGGCTCACCACCGGGTGGTCGGGCGGGACGCTCGTGCGCCCGCCGTGGCCCAGGCTGACGTTCTCGCCCACGGTCAGCTCCTCGATGAGGGCGATGTCCTGCGGCACCACGGCGAGGGTCGACCACGGCGGCACGGCGTCCGACCCGAACCACGTCACCGATCCCGACACCGGACGGCTCCACCCGGCGAGGAGGTTCACGAGCGTCGTCTTGCCGGTGAGCGACGGCCCCAGGAGCGCCACCACCTCACCGCCGGCGACGGCCAGGTCGACCGGTCCCACGCCCCGGGCCACGAGCACGCTCATTGGTGCACCATCGGATCGTGGGGGACGCCCAGCCGGTTCGCCGTCACGAGGCACCAACGAGCGCCGTCGGCTCCGCCTCCGGAGAGAGAACTGTGCTGTCTGGTTCGCTCGCTGCGCTCGCTCACGGCTCCTCCAGACGGACGTCGTCGCCGTGGACGGTGAGACGCAGCCGCTTGCCGGGGAAGCGGTCCGCCACCGCTCGCGGGAGGTGGATGCGGTCGGCCTCGTCCATGACGGCGAACGACTCGCCGCCCCGGGCCTCGGCCGCCAGGGTCCCGCCCGCCACCTCCAGGACGACGTCGGCCAGGGCCACGACGCGGGGGTCGTGGGTGCAGATCACCAGCGTCTGGCCCTCGGCCACCAGCCGGGGCAGCAGGTCGACCAGGGTGGCGGCGCCAGCGGCATCGAGGCTGGCGGTGGGCTCGTCGGCCACGATCAGCGCCGGGGTCGCGGCCATGGCCATGGCGAAGGCCAGCCGCTGCTGCTGGCCGACCGACAGCGCCGCCGGCCGAAGGTCGGCCTCGTCCTCCAACCCGGCGGTGACGAGCAGCCGATCGACCGCGCCCCGCGGCACCGGCGCCCGCAGCGACCAGGCCAGACGGACGTGCTCGCGGGTGCGGAGGTGGTCGAGCAGGTTGTCGGCCGGGGTCTGGAACACGTAGCCGATGCGCTCGGCGACCAGCCGGCGCCGGGCTCGCCCGCTGAGGTGGGCGGTGGGGCGGCCGGCGATCTCGACCTCGCCGACGGTCGGGCGCTCGAGACCGGCCAGGAGCCGGAGGAAGGTCGACTTCCCCGCCCCCGACGGCCCCACGACGGCGGTGAGAGCCCGGGCCGGGATCTCGGCGCTGAGGCCCCGCAGGGCGTGGACGGCGCCGCCGGCCGACTCGTAGATCTGCACCAGCTCGCGGCACACGGCGGCGGGCATCGTCTCGGCGGCAGACACGTCAGCGGGCGGCACGGAGCAGCTCCGGGAGGGACGAACGGGCCGAGCGACGCTCGACCACCAGCGTGACGACGACGGCCACGACCACGGCGACGAGGGCGCACACCCCGACGAGGGCGAGGTCGTAGCGCAGGAGCGCCTCGGGTGGGGTGCGCGGGAGCGGGTCGAGCCGGCGGAACACCAGCCGCACCGTGATCCACGCCAACCCGACGCCGAGCACCAGGCCGCCCAGCAGGATGACGGCCACCTCGACCAGGGTGGCCCCGGTGACCTGGCGGCCCGGGAGCCCCAGCCGCCGGGCCAGGGCCGCCCCCAGCCGCCGGCGCTCGGCGTCGGCCGCGAAGTGGAGGCCGAGGCCGGCCACGGTGACCAGCCCGGCGGCCAGCCCGATCACCTCCAGGTAGTCGATGGCCCACACCTGGGGCTGGAGGAGGGTGCCGGCCACGTCCGCGGCCGCCCGGCGGCTGTAGATGATCGTGTACCCGTCGTCGGTCAGCCGGTCGGGGAGGCTCGGGTCGGCATCGTCGATCCACACCTCGGGGTGCTCGACCACGCCGATCCGGGTGAGGGCCGACCGGTCGACCACCACCAGGGGCCGCTCCTGGGCCGACTCGAAGCCGGGGAACGCCCGCGCCCGCGCCACCACCTCCACCTCCTGGGCCACGTC
>DATHEV010000077.1:0-2453 GCA_035318405.1 Iamia sp. | reverse complement strand
CCTCGAACCCCGCGCCCGCACCGTCACGCTGGACGACGGCACGGAGCAGGCCTACGACGGGCTCGTCATCGCCACCGGGGCGACGCCCCGCCGGCTGCCCGGCACCGAGCGCCTCGCCGGCGTCCACGTCCTGCGCTCGCTCGACGATGCCGTCGCCCTGCGGGCCGACCTCGACGCCGCCCCGGCCCGCGTCGTGGTGGTCGGGGCCGGGTTCATCGGCGCCGAGGTGGCGGCCACGGCGCGGGCTCGCGGCCTCGCCGTCACGCTCGTCGAGCCCCTGCCCGTCCCGCTCGGCCGGGTGCTCGGCGGCGAGGTGGCCGAGACCGTCGCCGCCGTCCACCGCGACCACGGCGTCGACCTGCGCCTCGGCGTCGGGGTCGAGGCGATCGAGGGCGGCGACCGGGTCGAGCGGGTGCGGCTGGCCGACGGCACCACGGTCGACTGCGACGTGGTCGTGGTCGGCATCGGCGTCACCCCCAACACCGGGTGGCTCGAGAGCTCGGGCCTGCCGCTGGCCGACGGCGTGCTGGCCGACGCCACCTGCCGGGTGGTCCCCGGCATCGTGGCCGCCGGCGACGTGGCCCGGTGGCCGCACCCGATCTACGGCGAGGACCTCCGGGTCGAGCACTGGGACCACGCCATCGCCCAGGGCGGCCACGCCGCCGAGACCCTGCTGGCAGGGGAGGGGGCGCAGCCCTTCGCCCCCGTGCCCTGGTTCTGGTCCGACCAGTACGACCGCAAGATCATGCTGGCCGGGCGGCCGGCAGCGGCCGAGGAGGTGCGGATCGTCGACGGCAGCCTGGCCGAGCGGCGCTTCGTCGCCCTCTACCGCCGGGGCGACCAGGTCGTCGCCGCCCTGGGCATGAACCGGCCCGCCCCGCTGGCCCGCTGGCGGCTGCGCCTGGCCGAGGGCGTGTCGTGGGCCGAGGCGACCGCGCCCGCGGCATCGTGACCGCGGCCGGCACCGGGCGCCCGGCGGACGAGCTGGTCGAGGAGGTCGACGCCGCCGGGGCGGTGCTCGGCGTGGTCACCCGGGCCGAGGTGCGGGCCCGACGCGTCCGCCACCGCACCGTCTTCGTCGCCGTGCTCGACGGGCCGGGTGAGCGGCTCCTCGTGCACCGGCGGGCCGGCTGGAAGGACGTCTGGCCCGATCGCTGGGACCTGGCCTTCGGAGGCATCTGCGCCGTCGGCGAGCGGTGGGCCGATGCCGCCGAGCGGGAGCTGGCCGAGGAGGCCGGCCTGGCCACCCCGCTGATGTGGGTCGGGTCCGGGCGCTACGAGGACGACGAGGTGGCCGAGGTGGCCCACGTGTTCACCGCCCGCACCGACGACGAGCCGACCTGTCCCGACGGCGAGGTGGCCGAGCTGGCGTGGGTGGCCGTGGCCGACCTGCCGGCGTGGACGGCCGCGCGCCCCGTCGTCCCCGACTCGGTCGCCCTGGTGCTGCCCCACCTCGGGGCCACCTAGGGTCGGCGCCGCCATGACCGGCCTCACGCTCGTCCTCGTCGTCCTCGCCGCGCCCGTCGCCCTCGTGAACTGGGTGGGCACGGCCCGCGACGACCGTCGGCTGGTGGTGGCGGCCAAGCCGACCACGCTCGTCCTCCTGATCCTGGCCGCCCTGGCCATCGACGCCGACGACCCGACGGTGCGGCTGTGGTTCGTCGTCGGGCTGGTGCTGTCGCTGGCCGGCGACGTCTTCCTGATGCTTCCGGAGGACACCGAGCTCCCGCTGCCGCCGTTCCTCCTCGGGCTGGGCGCCTTCCTGCTCGGCCACATCGCCTACGTCGTCGGCATGGCCGGCGACCTCGACTCGTGGTCCTTCGTCCTCTACGGCGTGCTGGTGGTGGCGGCCGCCGGTGGCGTCGTCGCCCCCCGGATCGTCGGTGGCGTGCGCCGGACCAGCCCCGAGCTGGTGGTGCCGGTCCTCGCCTACATGGCGGTCATCTCGACCATGGTGGTGTTCTCGTTCGGCCGCGGGTCGGCCGTCGGCATCGTCGGCGCCCTGCTGTTCTACGCCTCCGACGCCATCCTGGCCTGGAACCGCTTCGTGAGCCCGTCCCGGGTGCTACAGGTGGCCGTCATGGTGACCTACCACCTCGCCCAGCTGGGCCTCGTCCTCTCGATCGCCGGCTGATGGTGCGCCGGACGCGGCTCACGCTGGCCGTGGCGCTGGGGGTCGCCGTGCTGGGGCTCGGGGCCGGGTGCGGGAAGCCGGCGGTGCTCGACGGGCCCCGCACCGAGGACCGCATCGCCGAGCGCCTGGCCGAGACCTACGCGGTCGAGGTGCGGTCGGTCGCCTGCCCCGAGGAGATCGAGGTCGAGGTCGAGGCCACCTTCCGCTGCACCGCCCGGGTCGGCGAGGCGAGCGTCGAGGTCGACGTCCACCAGACCGACGGCGACGGCACGCTCGAGGTCGAGGCCCGGGCCGCCATCCTCTCCACCGACCGGATCGA
>DATHEV010000076.1:0-2301 GCA_035318405.1 Iamia sp. | reverse complement strand
CACTCCGAGGCGCTCAGCTCCTGGTCAGAGGGGTCCTCGGCCACCGTCGCGGGGCGCAGGCGCTCGTGCAGCAGGGCGTCGCTGGCCTGGTAGGCGCTCGACATCAGGGCGGCGGAGTGGCTGAAGTCGTTGAACCGGCCGGCGGGGGCGTCGCCGGTCGGGAGCAGGATGGCCTCGACGGAGTCCGGGAGGTCGGCCATGTCGCGGCGGAAGCGGGCCCGGCGGGCGATCCAGTAGGCGTGGAGGGCCATGTCGAAGGGCCGCTTGGGCTCGGGCCGGGGCCGGTCGAAGCCGCCCACGTGGAGGACGTAGATCGTCGTGGCCCCCATCTCGACGGCCCGGGTGACGGGGACGTCGTTGACCACGGCGCCGTCGATGTAGCGCACCCCGTCGATCTCGACCGGCGGGAGCATGGCCGGCAGGGCGGCCGACGCCAGGATCGGCTCGACCAGCGAGCCGGTGGAGAACCAGACCTCGCGGGCGGCGGCGATGTCGGTGGCCACGCACTGGAACGGCACCTCGAGGTCCTCGAAGCGGCCCGCCGGCAGCACGTCCTCGATCACCTTGCGCAGACCCTCGTTGCCGTGGACCGAGACCCCCCGGCGGGCCAGCTGGACGGTGGTGGGCAGCAGCCCGGCGGGCAGGACGTCGCGGGACTCGAGCTCGAGCCAGAGCTCCTGGAGTCGCCCGACCATGGCCAGCGACGGGTCGGCGGCGATCCCCGCACCGTTGAGGGCGCCGACCGAGCAGCCCAGGACCAGGTCCGGGAGGATGCGGTGCTCGAGCAGGGCCCGGAGCATCCCGACCTGGAGCGCGCCGAGGTTGCCGCCACCGCTGAGCACGAAGGCCGTCTTGGGACTGCTCCCCCGCCGCCGCAGCCGGTCGCGCAGCGGTGCCAGCCGACCGGTCAGCCCGGTCAGCGGGGCCAGCCCACCCTCGGGCCCGCTCACGGTCTCAGGCTCCCGTCCACGGGTCCGAGGGTAGGGGTCGCGGCGGCTGGTCCCGTCCCACCTACGCTCCCGGCCCGTGGAGCTCCTGCTCGTCCGTCATGCCCTGCCCGTCCGCATCGAGGGCGTCGGCGGCCCCGCCGACCCGCCCCTCTCGGCCGAGGGGCGGGACCAGGCCGAGGTGCTGGCGGGGGCCTGGTCGCCCGGCGTCGACGCGGTGTGGGCCAGCCCGCTGCTCCGGGCCCGGGAGACGGCCGCACCGCTGGCCGCCGCCCTCGGCGTCGGGGTCGCGATCGACGACGACCTGGCCGAGATGGACCGCGACGCCGATGCCTACATCCCGCTCGAGGAGCTGCGTCAGGACCCGACGGCGTGGGCCGAGGCCGTCGAGGCCTGGGTCGGGCCCGGCGGCGAGGAGCTGCGGGCCGCCTTCCGCCGCCGGGTCGTGGCCGCCGTCGATCGGATCGTCGCCGCCCACCGCGGCCAGCGGGTGGCGGTGGTGTGCCACGGCGGCACCATCAACGCCGCTCTGGCCGAGGTGCTGGGCCTGGGCCAGCAGCTGTTCTTCGAGCCCGGCTACACGAGCGTCAGCCGGGTCGTCGCCAGCGCGGGCGGCGCCCGCCAGCTCCAGAGCGTCAACGAGATGTGGCACTGGGACCGCCGGGCGACTTGACCCACCGGTCAAGTAGCGTCGGGGCCATGACCGACCTGGCCGCTCCCCCGTCGACCACCGCCACCGATCCCGACGAGACCCGGGTCCGGGAGGCGGCCGAGAAGCTGATCGCCGACCACCCGCCGGCGAGCACCGACCCGGTGACCTTCCTCGGCGCCCAGTTCGACGCCGGGCTGGCCTGGGTCCACTTCTCCGAGGGTCACGGCGGCCTCGGCCTCCCGCCCCGGCTCCAGGGCCTGGTCTCCGCCGTCCTGGCCGGCACCGGCGCCCCCAGCCCGCTGGCCCGCAACCCCATCGGCCACGGCATGGGCGCCCCCACGGTGTTCGCCCACGGTTCCGAGGCCCAGCGCGACCGCTACCTCCGCCCCCTCTTCACCGGCGAGGAGGTGTGGTGCCAGATGTTCAGCGAGCCCGGCGCCGGCAGCGACGTGGCCAGCCTCGGCACCCGGGCCGTGCGCGACGGCGACGAGTGGATCGTCAACGGTCAGAAGGTGTGGACCACGTTGGCGCACCTCGCCCGCTGGGGGATGTTGATCGCGCGCACCGACCCCGAGTCCGTCAAGCACAAGGGCATGACGTACTTCGTGGTCGACATGCAGGCTCCCGGCGTCGAGGTGAAGCCGCTCTTCCAGATCACGGGCGAAGCGGAGATCAACGAGGTCTTCTTCACCGATGTGCACA
>DATHEV010000075.1:0-3852 GCA_035318405.1 Iamia sp. | reverse complement strand
TGGCCCCCGGGCGTGCCGTAGGCCTCGCGGCCCTCGCCGACCGAGACGCCGGCGGTGGCCATGCCCAGCGGCACGACCAGGACGAAGGCCCGGGCGAAGCGGACACCGGCCTGCTTGGAGCGGGCGTCCTTGCGGCCCTGGACGTCCTGGATGCGGTCCTCGATGAGGTCGCGGAGACGGCTGTCGAGGTCGGAGCCACCGATCTCGTGCGCCACCAGCAGCGTCTCGCAGGTGGCGTCGGCCGTGGGGTCGGCCAGACGGTCCTTCAGGACGGCGACGGTGCGGGGGAAGTCGGTGGAGATGAGCCACTCGCGGTGGGCGGCGTCGAACGCCGGCTTCATCTCGTCCGGTCCCCGCTGGCCCACCTCGAACAGGGCCTGGGGCACCGACCGGCCCAGCGAGCCGGTGAGGATGCGGATCTCCTCGATCATCCGCGGCCAGGCCTCCTGGGCCACGGTGCGGCGGATCCGGCGGCGGTTCCGGAAGCTGGCGATCGGGAAGCTGGCGGCGAAGCCCCCCAACGCCAGGGCAGGAATGGGGGCGGCGAAGATGGCGAAGCCGAAGGCGGTGCCGATCAGGCCGAGCACGCCGACGACGGCCACGAACTCACCCGGGCGGACGCCGTCGAGACCGGCCTGCACCAGCCACTCCTGCGGGCCGCGGCGGGTCCGGGCCCGCTTGGCCACCTTGGGCCCGGGGGCGACGCCGGTCCACTTGAGGGCGGCCGACGTGTAGATCAGATGCACGCCGTAGGCCCCGGCCAGCGCCACCAGCAGGGCGACCAGGGGGCTCATCGTGACCCGTTCCCCACCGCGGTCGGGTGGGGGCGGGCGTCATCGAGGATCGCCCGGAGGTCGTAGCCGGCGTCGCGGAAGGGGCGGGCCAGACGCTGGGGGATCTGGCCGGTCCACGTGAGGGGGGCGTCGATGCCGTCGCGGGTGAACAGCTCGGTGACGGTGAAGGCGGTGCCGTCGGGGCTGGCCGAGAGGTCCTCGACGGCGAGCACCTCGGTGACCCGGGGGCCCTCGGGGGTGCGGGCGCAGTGGACGACGACGTCGATGGCCTCGGTGACCAGGCTGTTGAGGGCGGAGATGGGGAGGTCGTTGTCGGACAGCTGGCAGATGAACCGCAGGCGGGACAGCGCCTGGCGGGCCGAGCCGGCGTGGATGGTGGTGAACCCCTTCACGCCGGAGGACAGGGTGAGCAGCAGGGGGAGGGCCTCGCGGTCGCGGACCTCGCCCACGATGGCCACGTCGGGGGCCATGCGCAGGAAGCCGGCGACGAGGCGGCGGAGGTCGACCGCCGCCCGCTCGGGCCGGGCGGCCCGGGTCTGCATGGAGGCCACGTTGGGCAGCGGGATGTCGACCTCGAAGACCTCCTCGGCGGTGACGACCCGGAGCCGCGGGTCGAGCTCGGCCGCACAGCAGGAGAGCATCGTGGTCTTCCCCGAGCCGGGGGCGCCGGCGAAGATCACCGAGCTGTTCGACCGCACGCAGGCCTTGAGGAAGGCGGCGACGGGGCGGGAGAGCATGTCCCGGCCGACGAGCTGGTCGAGGTTCCGGAACACCACGCCGGTGAACTTCCGGATGTTGACCATGATGTGGCCGCCGCGGGCGATGTCGCCGTGGACGATGTGCAGCCGGGCGCCGTTGTCGAGCTGGGCGTCCTGGAGGCCCTCGGTCGGATCGAGCTTGCGGTGCGCGCTGGATGCGTCGTCGAGGATCTTCGTGAGCGTGCGCACGACGTGGTCGTCGTCGTGGAAGACCTCGTCGTGGTAGCCGCTCGGCCCGCGGTGTCGCTTCACGAAGATCGAGTCGGGCGCGTTGATCATCACCTCCCACACGTCGTCGTCCTCGATCAGCGGGGCCAGCGGGCCGTAGCCGCAGAGGTTGCGGTAGGCCCGCTCGATGACGGTGGCCGGGTCCGAGAGGTCGAAGGAGCGCAGGCCCCGCTTGTGGTCGGCGGACCACTGGGCCACCTCGTCGTCGATCAGGGCCCGCAGACGGGCGTTGCCGTCGGCGTCGCCCATGTCCAGGGCGACGCCCTTGGCCCGGTCGAGCACGGCCCGCTCGATCTCCACCAGCGGGCTGACGTCGACGTCGGTGCCACTCATCCGAGCGCCTCCTCCTCGGCCCAGGTGCCGAGCTCGCCGGGGGCGATGGGCACCGGCACGGGCTCGGACGACGCCGCCGGGTCGGGCGCCCGGCCGAGCAGGTCGGCGACGGCCCGGGTGACGGGCTCGGCGACCGACTGCGGGAGGCGACCGCCGTCGCGCAGGATCTCGTCGAGGCCCCGCTTCTCCTGCACGTGGACGGGACCGACCACGGCGGCACCGCCCAGCCGCGAGCCGCTGAGGTCGGCGAAGCTGCGGGTGAGCTCGGCCCGGGCCTTCGCCGTCTTGGCCGAGCGGTTGATGACGGCCAGGATCCGCTCCGGCGGGACGCCGTGCTCGCGCAACCGGTTGACGGTGCGCACGAGGCCGTGCATGCCCTTGACCCCGGGCGAGCCCACGACGACGACGGCATCGGCCCGGGTGGCGATGGTGCGGGCCATCACGTTGCGCTCCTCGACGTCGATCGAGCCGCAGTCGGCCTCGCCCTCGAGGTCGTCGTCGACGTCGGCCACGACCACGCCGAACGCCCCGCGGAGGCCCTGGAGGGCGGCCTCGAAGCTGCGGGGCTTGAGGACGGCCCAGTCGCGGTGCCGGCGCAGGCCGAGCAGCAGGTTGTAGCCCCGGTTGACCACGTCGAAGGTGAGGGCCTGGACCTCGTCGCCCGGGGGTCGGCGGCTGCGGTGGGCGTCGACCAGCTCCTGGAGGCCGGGGACGATGTCGCGGGCGTCGTGGAGCATGGCCTGGTCGGCGTCGAGGCACATGTCGGCCAGGACGGGCCGGCCGTGGACGTCGGGGCCGTCGCCGTCGCCGAAGCCCTGGGCGATGGCCATGGCCAGGGTCGACACGCCGCTGCCCCCGCTGCCGGTGACGGCGACGAGCGTGCCCAGCCGGGCCGGCGCATCGGTGGTCTCGACCGGATCGAGCGGGAGGTCGGTGGCCCCGCCGATCATGCGGGCGTGCTCCGACAGGGCGTCGAGCAGCTGCTCGCGCCTCAGGTCGGGGGGCAGGACGGCGGCGGCGCCGAGGTCGACCCACGCCGGCCCCGTGCCGGGAGCGCTGCCGTCGACCACGAGCACCGAGACCTGCTGCCGGGCCGCCGTGTCGAGCAGGTCCCGATCGACCGCCCCGGTGGCGGCGTCGATCACCAGGGCGCTGAACGGGCGCCCGCTGGTGAGGCGGACCCGCATCTCCTCGGGGGCGATGCACTTGACGAAATCGGCCGGGATCGAGCCGACCGTGGCCCAGCGGGCGACCTCCGTGAACCAGGGCGACCGGCTGGTGCCCAGACCCAGGAGGACGTAGCGCTCGGCCGCCATCAGCCGCCGGACCCGTCGTCGGGAGCCGTGGTGGTGCTGGTGCTGGTCGTGCTGGTGGCCACGCCGCCCGCCGCCGTGTCGGGGTCGAGCTCGGGCCGGAACTCCGGCGTGATCTCGACCTCGCCGGCCCCGCTGACCCGGACCAGGCTCAGCCGCCCGGTGACGGTGGCGTTGATGATGGCGGACCGCTCGTCGGCCGAGGGGACCTGGAGCCGCACCACGACCTGGCCGGCGGCGGCGAGCGAGTCGTCCTCCTCGGAGATGCTGATGATGCGGGCCTCGGGGCTGAGGGCGACCGTGGTGCCGGCGGTGTCGGTGCCGTAGGTGGCGAAGACCTGGACGTAGTCGCCCCGGGAGAGCTCGCCGGCATTGGCATCGGCCTTGCCCACCGCCACCGAGAAGGTGGGGATCTCGGCGTCGACC
>DATHEV010000074.1:0-5014 GCA_035318405.1 Iamia sp. | reverse complement strand
GTCGACGATCACGACGTCGCGGCCCAGGCGGCGGGCCTCGGCGATGGCCCGCTGGGCCACCTCGACGGGGTCGCCGCCCTCGCCGCCGATGGCGTCGTCGTCGCGGGAGACGACCGGCACGTCGACCTGGCGGCCGAGGGTGCGCAGCTGCTCGACGGCGGCCGGGCGCTGGAGGTCGGCGCCCACCAGGAGCGGGTTGCGGCCCTGGGCCTTGAACCAGCGGGCCAGCTTGGCCGAGGTGGTCGTCTTGCCCGAGCCCTGGAGACCGGCCATGAGGATGACCGTCGGGGGCTTGCTGGCGTAGGTGATCCGCAGGGTCTCGCCGCCCAGGGTGGCGATGAGCTCCTGGTGGACGATGTCGATGACCTGCTGGGCCGGGTTCAGGGCCTTGGACAGCTCCAGGCCGAGACAGGCCTCGCGGACCCGGGACACGAAGCCCCGGACCACGACGAAGCTGACGTCGGCCTCCAGCAGGGCCAGACGGATCTCGCGGAGGACCTCGTCGACCTCGTCCTCGCCCAGGCGGCCCTTGCCTCGCAGGCTGCTGAAGATCCCCTCGAAACGGTCGGTCAGTGCGTCGAACATGCGGCTGGCGACTCTATCGGGCCGGCCTGGGCCCTCGGCCGTCCCCGGCCCGGGATCAGACCTCGGGGGTGATGGGACCGGTGGGGGCGCCAGGACCGCCCTGCATGCGGGCCTGCACCTGCGCCTGGAGCCGGGCCCGCATCTCGGCGCCCGTGGTGGGGGCGACCAGCAGGCCGACGCCGACGCCGAGCAGGAAGACGATGAAGCGGTTGTAGCCCATGACCCGGGCGATCAGGAGGACGAGCTTGACCGGCGAGAAGATCAACCGCACGAGGAACATGGCGGTCCACCGTACCGTCGTAGCCTCGGCGGCGTGGACGTGGGCACAGCAGCGATGGGGGCATGGTCGTCGGGCATCTCCATGTACTTCGTGGCCGCGGTGCTCGGGATCTCGGGGCGGGCGGACTGGATCGAGAGCCCCGAGTGGCTGATGCGGCCGTGGGTCATCGCTGTGGCCCTCGCCCTCTTCGTCGTCGAGCTGGTGGTCGACAAGGTCCCGTGGCTCGACAGCACCTGGGACGCCGTCCACACCGCCCTGCGCCCCACCGCCGGCGGGATCCTGTTCTCCACCTCCGGTGACGGTGGCGACGCCATCTGGATGTTCCTGGCCGGCGCCGGGATGGCCCTCAGCGCCCACCTGGCCAAGGCCAGCCTGCGCGCCCTGGTGAACCTCTCCCCCGAGCCGGTGTCGAACATCGTCGTGAGCCTGAGCGAGGACGGTCTCGTCGCCGCCCTGATGAGCCTGGCCGTCGCCAACCCGCGCGCCGCCCTGGTGGTGGCCGTGACCCTGGCCGGGGTGAGCACCGTGGCCACGGTCGTCCTGCTCCGCATCGTGCGCCGCGCCTGGAGGGGCTGGCGGTCGCGGCGCCGCGACCGTCTGGTCCATCGTCGTGCCGGGAGGGCCTGGACGGGGTAGGACGGGTCGATGCGCCCCCGCACCGCCGTCGTCGTCGTGTCCGCCCTCGCCCTGGCCACGGCGGCCGTCGGGTGTGGCGGCGACGACCCGGACCACCTCGCCGCCGGCGACGACTTCTCGGTCGAGGCGGCGCTGGCCGAGCTGCCCGTCCCCGACGAGGACGGCCCGGGCCTCACGGTCGCCGTGTTCGACCTGGAGGCGGCGGCCGAGGCCAACGACGCCGGCGAGCGCCCGGACGCCGACGCCGACGACGTGCGGGAGTGGTTCTCCACCGCGACGGGCTTCACCACTGAATCGGGCGAGGACTTCCCGCCGATCTTCGTGGCGTCCGTCGAGACCCTCGGCGGGAACCAGCTGGCATCCCTCGACGAGATCCGCTCCGAGCTGGGGTGGACGTTCCTCGACGTCGATGCCGTCGCCGAGGTCCTCACCCCGCCGTACCGCTTCGGGGTCGTCGCCGGCGACGTGGGGCCGGAGACCCTGGAGGACGCCGGGCTGGACGAGGCCGAGGACGGCGTGTTCGTCGTCGGTGAGGGCGAGGAGGGCGAGGTCGACCCCGATGATGCGACCCCGGCCCGACCGTTGGGATCACCGCTGCGCACGGCGGCGGAGGACGGACGGCTGGTCGTGTCGTCGTCGAGCGACGCCGTGGCCGACTGGGTCGGCGGCGAGCCGGCGTCCCTCGCCGAGGACGACGACCTCCGCGCCGTGGCCGCCGCCCTCGACGACGCCGACGCGGTGTCGGCCTACCTCACCACCGCCCTGCCCGGCGCCGACGGGGGCGAGCGGACGACGCCCGACGAAGCCGACGCCTTCCCCCTGAAGGAGCAGCTCGTGGCCCTCGGCATCGGCTGGGCCGCCGAGGACGGCGAGTCCCGCATGGTCGTCGTCTACGCCTTCGAGTCCGAGGAGTCGGCCGAGACGGCCGCCGACCAGGTCGAGGCCGCCTACGAGGCCACCAGCACGATCACGCGCACCCCCATCTCCGACCAGCTCGCACTGGACGAGGTCGAGGTCGACGGCACCGTCGTCGTCGCCCACGTCCACCCCGGCCCTGAGGGCCGCCCCCAGTCCCCCCTCGCCATGCTCCAGCGGCGCGACGTCCCCTTCGTCCTCGGCTGAGCCGGGTTCACCGGCGGGTAGCGGTCGTGAGCGTGACCACGAGCGGCCTGGTGACGCGGCCGCCGAAGTCGGCGCCGATGAAGGTCTCGATGTCGTCGAGCAGACCGAGCCGGTCGGTTGCGTCCATCATCTGCGTGACCGAGTACGACAGCATCAGCTGCCGGTAGCCCGCCGCGGAGTACGTCTGGTCCCAGTCGTACCGACGCACCGCAACGGCGGCGAAGCGGTGATCCGCCTCCAGCACCTCGCGCATCGCAGGGTCGACATCCTCGCGACGCGGGGCCGGAGACCCGGTGTGACCTTGTCCGTACCGCTCGTAGATCGTCTGGCTGGCGGCGAAGAAGCCGGCGTCGTCGGGCGCATCGACCTGGATGAGCTCGACGATCGCCACCGTGCCGCCGGGACGGAGGATCGTCGCCGGTCGGTCGGTCTGCGCCGCCCGGGAGATCCAGTGGTAGGCGGTGGCCGAGAAGACAGCATCGACGGTGCCGGGAGCGATGCTCACCACCTCGAAGTCGCCGACCGTGACGCGCAGCCGATCCGACGACAGGTTGGCGCGCAGCTTCCGGGCCATGGCCGGGCCGATCTCGATGGCGTGGACCGAGGCCCCTCGAGCGATCAGGTCCTTCGTCGCCTGGCCGGTGCCGGGTCCGACCTCGACGATCTCCGGATCGGCCGGCAGCATCGCGAAGAGCTCGTCGAACAGCGCCGCGGGATAGGTGGGCCGCACGCGGTCGTAGATCTCGACGGCTTCGTCGAACGAGAGCCTGACGTCCTCAGGCGGGCTCACGGTCTCAGATGGCGGTGAAGAGGGCGTCGACGAACTCGTCGGGGTCGAAGGCCACCAGGTCGTCGGCCGTCTCGCCCAGGCCGACGAGCTTCACCGGGATGCCCAGCTCGGCCTGGATGGCCACGACGATGCCGCCCTTGGCCGAGCCGTCGAGCTTGGTGAGGACGACGCCGGTGACGTCGACGGCCTCGGTGAAGACCCGGGCCTGGGCCAGGCCGTTCTGCCCGGTGGTGGCGTCGAGGACGAGCAGCGTCTCGGTGACGTGGCCGGGCTCCTTGCCCGCCACCCGGCGCACCTTGCGCAGCTCCTCCATCAGGTTGGTCTTGTTGTGGAGGCGGCCGGCGGTGTCGGCCAGCACCAGGTCGGCGCCCTGGGCGTTGGCCTTGCTGATGCCGTCGAAGATGATCGAGCTGGGATCGGCGCCCTCGTCGCCCCGCACGAGCGTGGCGCCGGACCGCTCGGCCCAGGTGCCCAGCTGCTCGGCGGCCGCGGCCCGGAAGGTGTCGCCGGCGGCCATGACGACGGTGCGGCCGACCTCGGCCTCGCGCTTGCCGATCTTGCCGATGGTGGTGGTCTTGCCCACGCCGTTCACGCCCACGAACAGCCAGACGTTGGTCTGGCCCTCGTCGAAGCGGAGGGACCGGTCGTCCACGGCCAGGCGGGCCTTCATCTCGTCCTTGACCGCCTCCAGCAGGGCCTCGGGCGACTCGATCGCCTCCTCCTTGACGCGGACCCGCACGGCGTCGAGCAGCTCGGTGGTGGGCCCCACGCCCACATCGGCCCGGATGAGGGCCTCCTCGAGCTCGTCCCAGGTCTCGGCGTCGATGGCCGAGCGGGAGAGGATCGAGCCCCAGTAGCCCGAGACGGTGCCGCGGGCCTTGGCCAGGCGATCCCGGAACGTGGGGCGGACGGGGGCGACGACAGGTGGCGTCTCGAGCGGCGGCGGCTCCTCGACCACCACCTCGCCCTCGGGCGTCTCGACCGTGGGCCGGTCGAGGGTGGCCGTCCCGGCCCGGGTGGCCGCCGGCGGCTCCAGCTCCGGGCCCCGGTTGCGCAGCCGGGGGGCCACGAGGGCGACGGCGACGCCGAACACGACGCCGATCACGAGGAGGACGGTCAGGATCTGCATGGGCTGCCGATGCTAGGTGGAGCGCACCCGGACCCCTACGGCGAGCTAACCGGGGAGCGCCGGGCTCGGCACCCGCACCTCGTCGGCCGGGACGGGTGTCCGGGCCAGCTCGACGATCCGCTCGCCCAGCCAGGCCCAGGTCGGGCCGGTGGTCTCGGGTAGGTAGTGGAACCCGTCGGGCCGGATCTCGACGCCGTCGATCTCGGTCCGGAACTCGCCGCCGGGGCACAGCAGCTCGCCCAGGTCGTAGTACGCGGCACGGGGCCCGAGGCTCTCGGCGAAGGCGGCGAACTGGGCGTTGACCCACGCCAGGCGCTCGGGGTCGGCCCGTTCGGTCGCCGGGTTCTGGGGTCCCAGCTGGACGTCCTCCGGTCGCATGCAGGGCGCCCCGATGACGGCCACGCGCACGTTGGGATCGACCGCGAGCACGGCCTGCACGCCACTGTCGAGCCCCTCGCGGATGGCGGCGGCC
>DATHEV010000073.1:0-3072 GCA_035318405.1 Iamia sp. | reverse complement strand
TCGTCCGCTTCGCCGGGATCATCGACACCCTGGCGGTCAGCTCGACGACGCCCATCGACGCCGGCAGCTGCGTCACCCGCTTCGACTTCTACACCCGGTCGATCGGCGACGCCGAGGCCAACTCCAACGTGGCCCAGGCGTTCGTCCGCGAGGTCGACCGGCAGTTCATGGAGGACATGCCGGTGTGGGAGCACAAGGCCCACATCAGCCGCCCGGCGCTGGCCGACACCGACGGCCCGTTCATGACGTTCCGCAAGTGGTACCAGCAGTTCTACGCCGAGGTGGAGCCGGAGACGGCGATCGACCCCAACGTGTTCCCGCCGCCCCACTGGCCCGACAAGATGGACGAGACCCCGGCCAAGGCCACCGCCTCGGCCCGCCACGGCGCGGCCTGACCAGCCCTAGAAGGCTCCGGCCCAGGCGGTCGGGTGGTACAGGATCGCGGTCGAGGCGAACGACGTCGGGTCCAGCGTCTCGAGGGTCTGGTCGGTGAGCAGCATCGGCGTCCCCGACACCACCAGCACCCGGGCGACCGTCGGGGGCGGGGCCGGCGAGCAGGCGAAGTAGGCGGCGGCGTCCTCCTCGCCCGGCGCGAGCCGGGCGAGGATCTCGTCGTCGACGCCGTAGCACTGGTACCGCGGCCACTCGACCTCCCGCCGGTCCGGGTCGTCACAGCGGAGGGCGATGCCGTCGCGCCCGAGCATCTGGCGGGCCTCTGGGTCGGTGACCTCGACGACCGGGCACGGCGAGGCCACCTCGGCCGGCTTGCTCGCCTCCGGGACCGCCACCTCGGTCACGGCCCCGTCGACGCCGAGCACGATGGCGTGGTTGGGCGCCGGCGCGGCGAGGTTCCCCTGGGTGTCCTGCACGCCCCACATGGCCAGGGTCCGGTCCGGCCAGTAGGTGAAGGCGTGGTGGTCGGAGCCGACGTCGTCGGCCGACCACGGCCGCTCCCAGGTGCTGACGATCGCCGGCGCATCGGCATCGCTCACGTCCAGGAGCGAGGCCACCACCCAGCTCCGGGGCTGTCGATCCCGTCCCTCGCCGACCTCGTCGTACCGGGAGCCGACGATGAGGGCGCGGCCGTCCGGCAGCGGGTGGAAGTAGCCGACGTCGCCGGGCACGGTGACGGCCCCTGCCCGGCGGGGCGCGGCCGGGTCGGTGACGTCGATGACCGAGACGACCCGGCCGAAGTACCCGGAGGAGACCAGCACCCGGCCCTCGACGAACCGGACGGCGGTGACCGCGCCGGACCCGTCGGCCAGATCCTCGACCTGCGACGCCACGTCCAGCGCACCCTCGCCGTCGGGCGTCAGCACCGTGAGGTCGATGACCGCGTCGGGCGCCTGCTGCCAGGGCGTGCCCTCGGTGGTCACCACGGCCAGGGAGTCGCCGATCTCGCCGAAGGCGAACTGGCCGACGGTCGAGCCGTCGACGATGCCCGAGCCGTCGTACGAGGGCGCCTCGTCGGCGGCGAAGCTGAACTCGTGGACGGCGGTCTGCCAGTCGTCGAAGGTGAGACGGTCTCGGTCGATCGGATCGACCCACACCTCGGAGCTGATGGCCACCCGGTCGAGACCGGCGTAGAGCGTCCCGCCCGGGGCCAGCATCGACGTCCCGTTCGGCTCGAACCGGCCGGTGCCGATCGGGAAGGTGACCATCGAGGTCATGGCCACCCCCGAGAAGGTGTCGGGCACGTGGACCCGCTCGCAGGGCACCAGGGGCTGGGCCTCCTCGCCCGCCCGGCGCCAGTCGGGGATCCAGTCGGAGGCGGTCGACTCCGCCACGACCCGGCGGTTCTGGTCCAGGGCCGTCGGCACCGAGCGCGGCGTCGTCGGCATCACGAACCCCAGGTCGGCCATGTTCGAGGTGGTCACCAGCCGGATCTCACCGTCGACGAGCCGGGCCGCCACCAGCCCGCCCTCGACCCGGACCCGGTCGGTGATGGTGGGATGGGCCGGGTCCGCGGCGTCGACGAAGGTCACCGTCATGTAGCCGACCGACGCCTGCGTGGCCGACGGGTCGCCCTCGACCGGCTCGGACACCTCGACCTCGGACCCGAAGATGGCCATCTTGCCGTCGGCGACGAGCAGCTCGCTCACATCGGAGCTGGACCCGTCCTCGCCGGGCGGGGCCGGCGTGACGTCGAGGGTCGAGAGCACCTCGAGGGCGCTGGCATCGGTGATGCGGAGGTTCCCCTTGCCGTCGAGGTCGTAGACGAGATCGCCCTCCGCCTTCACGTGGTCGAGCTCGTCCACGCCGGCGACCTGGACGTTGGTACCGATCGTCTCGCCGCCGGCGCCGCCGTCGGTGTCGGCCGCGGAGTAGGAGAGGTCGCCCTCGAGGTTTGCGCTGCGGGACGTGACCTCGCCGACGGTCTCGAAGCCGCCGAAGCCTCCGAAGCCACGGCTGCCCACGTGCTCGGCCCCGACCCGGCGGAGATCGCCGATCAGGGCGTCGCAGTCGGCGAACGTCGACACCGAGCTCACCAGCTGCACCTCGGTCGGATCGACGGGCTGGTCGTCGAGCGAGGCGACCAGCTGGTCGACCTCGTCGTCCGACCGCCCGGACGTCGACCCCGGCCGGCCGTCGCCGTCGTCGCGGGTGGCCTGCACCCCGATCAGCACCCCGCCGAGCAGGGCGACGACCACCGACGCGGCCGCCAGCCCACCGATCCGGCGCAGACGCCGGCGCTGGGACGCCCGCTCGATCCCGGCCATCGGGATCGGTGCGACCTGCTGGCGCAGGCGGGCGCCGGCGGCGGCGAGGACGGCGTCCTCGTCGTCGGTGGGAGGGGTGGGGTCGGGATGGTCGTTCATGGTGCGCTCTGCTCTCGTTCCGCGTACGACTGGAGGGCCTCCGAGCCACGGAGGGCGGCCCGGGCTCGGTGCAACAGCGACTTCACCGCCGGGACGGTGAGCTGGAGGGTCGCGGCGATCTCGTCGATGCCGAGGTCCGCGCCGTAGCGCAGGGCGATGGCGGCGGCCTGGTCGCTCCGCAGCGCCCGCACCGCCGCCCACACGCCCTCGTCGTCGAGCGAGACGAGGGGGTCGCCGGCGACGGCGCCGTCCC
>DATHEV010000072.1:0-4234 GCA_035318405.1 Iamia sp. | reverse complement strand
CGCGCACCATCTCGAGGGAGATGTCGGGCAGCTTGAGGTGGGCGTACGGGTTCTTCAGCGCGTTCTTGCGATCCTTGACCGCCACCATCCAGCCGACGTACTCGGGGGCCTTGGAGCGCTCGATGTACGCGCGGATGTGGGGGGCGAAGTAGCCGCCGGCCCCGACGCCGCCGCTGCGGCCCCCGGAGAGGCCCCACGTGGTGTCGCCCTCGGACTGCTTCTCGAAGGCGATGGTGAGCACCCGCCTCCGCACGCCCGACTGGACGAGGTGGGTGGCGACGATGGCCGTCGACCCGCCCACGCTGCCGGCGGTGTGGACCCGCATGATCGGCTTCCCGGCCGCGCCCAGGGCGTCGGCCAGGTAGATCTCCGGCATCATCACGCCCTCGAAGGAGTCGGGGGCGGTGCCGATGACGACGGCGTCGATGTCCCGCCAGGTCAGCTCGGCATCGTCGAGGGCCCGCTGCCCGGCCTCCCGCAGGAGCCCGGCCAGGGACACGTCGTCGCGGACCTTCTTGTGGTGGGTCTGTCCGATCCCCACCACGGCGCAGCGCTCGGCCATCAGGCGTCTCCCTCGAGGACGCACACCAGGTTCTGCTGGAGACACGCCCCGGAGGAGGCATGGCCGACCGTGCGTCGTCGGCCGTTCTCGTTGATCTGCCGGAAGGCCTCGCCGATGTGGACCAGGCCGGACACCATGAGCGGATCGGCTCCGGTGTGGACCTCGACCTCGTCGCCCAGGCCCAGCGCCCGGCGGAGGAGGACCTCCTCGTGCGGGTGGGCGGCCGACAGCTGGGCCACCTCGACCGGGGCATCGCCGAGGCCGGCGGCCTCGGCCGCCAGGCGGGCCGAGGGGACCTCGGCCAGGTCGCGCACGCCGAGGTAGTGGGGGTCGGTGCGGTGCTCGATGCCCCGGATCCAGGCCGGTCGCTCGCAGACCTCCCGGGCCCGGTCGCCGGCGACGAGGATGACGGCGGCGGCGCCGTCCGACGCCGGCGGGGTGCCGACCGAGGCGTCGGCCTCGGGGATCAGGCCGGCGTCGGCCGCGGCCCGGGCCTGGAGGCCGGCCAGCGAGCCGTGGTCGGCCCACAGCGGCATCACGTAGTACGGGTCGTTCTGGAGGCAGAGCACCTCGCGCAGGTCGCTGCGGGAGGAGATGCCCGACGAGAAGGCCAGGGCGACGTCGACGTCGCCGTGCTGGAGCCGGACCCACGCCTCGTAGAGGGCCCAGGCCCCGTCCATGTCGACGTGCGACTCCGAGATCGGCGGCCAGGCGCCGACGGCCTCGAGGTTGCCGACGAAGGCGAAGGGCGTGCCGGCGAGGTAGTCGGCGCTGCCCGAGCAGGTGAAGCCGATGTCGGCGCGCGGGATGCCCGAGCGCTCGATGGCCTCGGAGATCACCGGGAACAGCATCTGGGTCTCGGTGTCCTCCACGGCCGGCAGCGAGCCGGAGGTGGCGAACGAGACGATGGCGACGTCCCTCATTGGTGCTCCTTCGAGGATGGACACTCGGTGCCTGGCACCAAGTGACCGGGTGGACACTCGGTGCCTGGCACCATGTGACCGCAGCGGGGGTTCACAGGGTGTGGTCCTGGTAGGCGGAGGGGGGTGCGTCGGGTTCGCCGGTGGGGCGCCAGCCGGAGACGGCGGTGCCGAGGCCGTAGCCGCGGTCGTCGCCCTCCCGCTCGCCGGGCGGCGCCCACACGGCCTCGACGCGGAGGCCCATGCGGATCTCGTCGAGGGGCACCTCGACCAGGCGCTGCTGGCCGATGGTCCCGTCGGCCCCGTCGAGGAGGATGCTGGCCAGGGCGTAGTCCTCGCGCTCCTTCTGGCCGGCGTACTGGATCGGGGTGAGGACCGTCCACGACGTGATCAGCCCGCGGTCGGCCACCTCGACCAGGTCGTCGGCGCCGGTGGCCACGCAGCAGATCGGGCAGTACCCCTTGGGCGGGGAGTAGACCCGCTGGCAGCTCGGGCACCGGTGGCCGGTGATGTGTCCCTCGGCCAGTGCGGCCCCGAAGGCGGCGGCCACCGGGTTGGTCCTGATCGTGTAGTCCAACCCGATCAGCTGCGGCATGAACCGCACCGGGCCCTCGGTGGTGTCGGCGGTGTCGGTCATCACGCCTCCTCGGGGACGAAGTGGGCCAGGTCGGTGATGTGGCCGGTGCGCTCGTCGGCCCAGCGGGGGACCACCCGCATCCCGGTCTGCACCGACTCGGGCCCGTCGACGGCGAGGGCGTGGAGCAGCGAGGTGTCGGCCCCGTCGAGGCGCACGAGCGCCCAAGCGAAGGGACGGTCGCTCGGGTGCTTGCGCAGGGGCTCCTGCACCCACGACCACCCGGTGACCGTCCCGCCCGGCCCGACCTCGACCAGCTCGGTCTCGACGGCGTCGCCGGATTCGGGGTCGTACTCGAGGGCCGGGCAGATCACCCGCCCCTCGGTCGTGCGGCTGGCCAGCAGCCGTTGGTCGCGCAGACCGGTGAGGAAGGCTCCGACGACGGGGCCGAGGCTCCGCCGGTACATGAGCTCCATGGTGAACGTGGTGTCTGTGTCCGGGGGCACAGCCGAAGTAGAACACATTCTACTTAGGCCCGCCACCCACCCATTCTGAGCAGGGATTACAGGCATCGTTGCCCGGTGTGGGAGAACGTGTTCTACTTGCGGCCATGGCGTTCAACCTGGCTGACCTCGCCGAGCACACGGTCGACGCCGTGCCCGACCGGACCGCGCTGGTGTGCGGCGAGCGGTCGGTGACCTTCGCCGAGCTGGAGGCACGGGCCAACCGCCTGGCCCACCACCTCGCCGCCCAGGGGGTGGGCGAGCGCGACCACGTCGCCATCTACTCGCTCAACAGCATCGAGTACGTCGAGACCATGTTCGCCGCCTACAAGCTGCGGGCCGTCCCCATCAACGTCAACTACCGCTACGTCGAGGACGAGCTGGTCTACCTCTTCGACAACGCCGATGTCGTGGCCGTCGTGTTCCAGGCCGACTTCGCCGACCGCATCGCGGCCGTGCACGAGAAGCTGCCGAAGCTGCGGCACCTCATCCAGATCGACGACGGCACGGCCGACCCGGTCGAGACCGGTGCCGTCGCCTACGAGGACGCCCTCGCCGCCCAGTCGCCCGAGCGCGACTTCGGCCCGCGCGACGACGGCGATCTCTACATCCTCTACACCGGCGGCACCACCGGGATGCCCAAGGGCGTGATGTGGCGCCACGAGGACGTCTGGCGCACCCTCGGCGGCGGCATCGACTTCGTCACCGGCCAGCGGATCGAGGACGAGTACCAGCTGTCCCGCGTGGCGGCCGAGGCCGAGCCGCCCATCGGGCTGGTGCTCGCGCCGCTCATGCACGGGGCGGCCCAGTGGGGCACCCTCGGCGGGCTGTTCAAGGGCGTCACCAACGTGCTGCTGCCCAGGTTCGACCCCGAGCTCGTGTGGGGAGCGGTCGAGCGCTACCGCATCGCCGTGATCACCATCACCGGCGACGCCATGGCCCGGCCGCTGATCGAGGAGCTCCGGTCCCGGACCTACGACACGTCGTCGCTGGTGGCCATCAGCTCCACCGCCGCCGTGTTCTCGCCGGTCGTGAAGGACCAGCTGTTCGAGCTGCTGCCCAACCTGTTCATCAGCGAGGCGGTCGGCTCCACCGAGGGCGGCTTCAACGGCCTGCGCCTGGTCGAGAAGGGCAACACCCAGACCGGCGACGGGCTGATCAACGTCCCACTGGGGCCCGACTCGGTCATCATCGGCATCGACGACGAGCCCGTGCAGCCGGGGGAGACCGGCCGTCTGGCGCGGGGCGGCAACGTCCCCATCGGGTACCACAAGGACCCCGAGAAGACGGCGGCGACCTTCATCGAGGTCGGCGGCAAGCGGCACTCGGTCCCCGGCGACATGGCCCGGCTCGAGCTCGACGGCACCATGACGCTGCTCGGCCGCGGCTCGCAGTGCATCAACTCCGGCGGCGAGAAGATCTTCCCCGAGGAGGTCGAGTCGGCCCTCAAGGCCCACCCGAAGGTGTTCGACGCCCTCGTGCTCGGCGTCGCCGACGAGCGGTGGGGCCAGCGCGTCGCCGCCGTCGTCCAGCCCCGACCCGGCGAGGTCCCCACGCTCGACGAGCTGGCCGACCACTGCCGCACCCGTCTCGCCCGCTACAAGGCGCCGCGCCAGCTGCACCTCGTGGACGAGGTTCCCCGCCAACCCAGTGGCAAGCCCGACTACACCCGTGC
>DATHEV010000071.1:0-5481 GCA_035318405.1 Iamia sp. | reverse complement strand
CCTGCCCGCCATCGCCGCCGACGTGGTCGGCGATGTCGACCGGGACCTGGCCGAGGTGCCCGCCGTCGTCGGCCTGACCGACGACGACCTGCTCACCCTGCTCGAGACGACCAGCCGAGCGCTGGCCGTGGTCCACGGCTGGGAGGCCCTGGCCGGCCTGCTGATCGACGCCGAAGCCGGCGCCGTGACGGCCGCCTCCGTCGGCCTGGCCGGCCTGGCCCAGGCCCAGCGCGACGGCGTGCCCGCCTCCGAGGTCGCCCGCGCCGTCCCCACCGCCCTGGCCCTGGTCCCGCCGCGCATCGGCCCCGGCGCCGTGGTGCCGGTCGTGCCCGCCACCGCCGCCCTCACGGTGCCGAGCGGCTGGACCGGCGACGTCGACCCCTCCGCCGTGGCCCGGGAGGCCCTCCGCCTGCGCACCCGCTGGCTCCAGGAGCTCAGCGCCCGGGCCGCCGGCGAGCTGGGCGCCCGCCTGGCCACCCGCGGCCACCTCGACGACGCCGAGCAGGTCCGCGACCTCACCCGGGACGAGCTGGCGGCCGCCGTCGGCCACGGCGCCGCCCCGGCCGTGGCCCTGACGCCCCACGCCGAGGAGGCCCGGGCCGTGCCCGCCCGCTTCCGGCTCACGGCCGCCGGCGACCCGGTGCCCGAGCGGTTCGAGCCCAACGGCGTCGACCAGCCCGTCGGCGTCGCCGGCGGGGTCGTCACCGGCCGGGTCCACCAGGGCGACGCCCCGCCCGCCGGTGCCGTCGTCGTGACCGAGCACCTCGATCCCCGCCTCGCCGCCCACATCGGCTCGGTCACCGCCATCGTCGCCGAGACCGGCAACGTCCTCAGCCACCTGGCGATCCTCGCCCGGGAGCACGGCGTCACCGTCGTCATCGGAGACCGGACCGCCCGCCAGCGCCTGGCCCACGGTGCCCTCGTCGAGGTCGACGGGGTCACCGGCCGGGTGCGCCTGCTCGACGAGGACCCGTCCTCGACCCCCGAGCTCACCACCACCAGCAACACCATCCCGACGCCCCTGGAGGACGTGGCATGAACACACGAAAGATGGCGACCCTGATCGCCGCCGCGACGATGGCCGCCACCGGCAGCTACGTCTTCATCTACCTGGCCCGCTGGGAGTGGAACCGAGCGCTCGTCTCGGCCGCCATCTTCCTCGCCGCCGAGCTGGGGCTGGTGGCGCTGATGCTCATCGCCCGTCTCCAGCGCGTCGAGGAGGCCCTCGCCGGCCCCGCCGGCGCCTCGGGAACGGACCCCCGGGTCCGCCGCCACCTCCACGAGGCCGGCCGGGCCGAGACCGAGGTCAGCTTCGACTGGCTGGTCCAGCCCCACCAGACCGGCGTGTTCGTCCCCGTGCTCATGGGCGCCGGCGTGGTCCTCTCGGCCATCGCCTGGGTGGTCGAGCGCATCGCCCGGGCGACGGTCGGGCCGGTCGCCGAGCGCGGCCTCTCCCGCCGTCTCGGGCCGCTCGAGCTGCCGCCCCACGGCCTGCTCCACCGGGCCGACGCCGACCCCCTCGCCCTCCTGCGGGGCCCCGTGGCCGGAGGCCGGTCGTGAACCGCCGCAACCCGCTGGTCCGCGTGGGCCTGACACTCGTCGGCGCCGTCCTCGCCGTCGTCGCCGTCATGGGCCTGATGGCCGCCACCCAGAACCGGCCCGACCCCCGGGTCGCCGGCACCGCCAGCGACGTCACCTTCGACGTCCGGGTCGGCGCCCGCCCCGGCGGCGAGGCGGCCGCCGCCCAGGGCCTGTGGGCCGTGTGCGGGCCGACCCTCGGGTCGGTCGCCATCAGCCCGCTCGAGGCCACCCCCGCGGGGGCCTGGACCGTCCACGTCGAGCCGGCCGTGGGCGAGCACGCCCACAAGCGGCTCCAGGGCTGCATCGAGGACCTGACCATCCCCCGGGTCCGGGGCGACCTGCACGCCGTCACGTCCGTCGGGTGAGCCGGCTCCGGTGGATCCGGCGGGCCGCCGTCGGCCTGATCGGCATCGTGGCCGTGCCCAACCTGTGGGTCCTGGTGGCCTCGGGCATCGCCCTCCAGCTCGTCGGCCAGTCCGGCGTCCCCGAGTCGGTCTCGGGGATCCGGAACGTGGCCGCCGTCGACGACGAGGTCTGGCGGGGCGGGGCGCCGTCGGATGCCGAGTACCGCCTCCTGGCCCAGGCCGGCGTCGAGGTCGTCGTCGACCTCCGGGCCGAGGACGACGCCCCCGAGAGCCACGCCGCCGCCCGCGCCGCCGGGCTGTGGGTCGTCCACCTGCCGGTGCGCGACGGCCAGCCGCCGACGACCTACCAGATCGGCCGCTTCGTGGCCCTCGTGGCCGCCGTCGAGGGTCCCGTCTACGTCCACTGCGGCGCCGGCGTGGGCCGGACCGGCGCCATGGCCGGGGCCTACCTGCTCCGCACCGGGCAGGCGTCGCGCCCGGCGGCGGTGGCCCGCAACCTGGCCGTCGGGCCCCCGTCGATCGAGCAGCTCGCCTTCGTCGGCACCGGCGCCCTCGAGCACCCGGCCTGGCCCCTCGTGGCCGTCAGCCGCGTCGCCGACGCCCCCCGCCGCCTCTGGGCCACCCTCCGCTGACCGGACCGCGCCCCCCTCGGCGCCACGTCAGTGGGACGTCAGGGGGGTTCGGGAGGATGCTTCCATGGCCACCACCGACCCCCGACCCCGGACCCGGGTGCGGACCCCGCACCTCGCCGCCCTCACCGCCGCCCTCGACGCCCGCGACCACACCTACGAGGTCCTGGAGCCCGACCTGGTCCGCGTCCTCGACCTCGCCCCCGACGACCTGGGCTGGCTGGCTGCCGGCGCCGGCGTGGTCGTCTACGAGATGGTCCCCTGCACCGAGTCCTGACCAGCCGTTGGCGTGCGGACGCGGCGGTGCCACCCCGCGGTTGTGTCCCGGGGGTGGCTGGGGGTGGGGTGATGGTCCCGTGGGGTGCCCGCCGTCAGGCGGCCGGTTCTCGGTCGCGCTCTCGGTTGCACGGCGGTCGTCTGGTGAAGGTGACCCAGTGCTTGTGGAGGGTCTCGCCGGTGGGGCCGTCGTAGGGGCGGACCGCGGGCATGGCGGGGGGCCGGGTCGGTGTCCCGGCGGGTTCGAGCACCCTGCCGGTGGCGGTGGTGAACGTGATGCCGTCGGGGGCATCGGCGTTGCCGGTGATGCCCAGCCCGCCTTGGTGGTGGAGCCGGTGGTGGTGGGCGCACAGGCAGAGGAGGTTCCACGTCACGGTCTCGCCGTGGTCTTCCCAGTGGACGATGTGGTGGACCTCGATCCACAGGCGCGAGTCGCACCCCGGGACCCGGCAGCCGCCGTCGCGGTGTTCGACCAGCCTGCGGGTCCGGCGGGGCACGATCCGCTGGGTGCGTCCGACCTGCACGGGGTGGCCGTCGGTGTGCCAGACGGCGGCGATGTCGCCGTCGCAGGTCAGGCACCGTCGCATCGACGGTGGCAGGGCGGGCCCCCGGTGCATCTCGGCCCGCCACGTCTCGGCGTCGTCGACGGGAACCTCGAGGTGGACCAGGACCCCGGGCCGCGACGAGACCTCGGCGCCGACAGCGTCGGTGTTCACCACGCTGTGAGCGACACCGACCAGGGCATCGGCCCACGAGATCTTGGCCACACCGAGATCGGCGTCGGTCCCGCTGGCCGAGCGGCCTTCGGCTTCGGCGCGGGCCTTGGCCGCGGCCCGTTGGGCATCGTGGAGCCGCTCACGCGACGCCTTGAGCGCCTCCTCGACGACCTGGCCCTCATCGGCCGGGAGCCGGATCGAGGCCCGCCACTGATCGGACTCGTCGGTCCCGAAGGTCACCGACCGCTCCGGCCCCGACCGGTCCTTCTGATCGCGGTCGGCGATCTCGGCGTCGAAGCCGTACTGGCGGGCGGCGGCCACGATCTGGTTCACCGTCGCGTTCACCGCCAGCTCGCACACCGACGCCTCGTACTCCGCCGGTGTGTAGCGAGCGACCGTGGCGGCCTGATCGAGTGACAGCCCGCCCCGGCGGAACGTCGCCATCACCGTCGGCAGGTCAGGCGCCCGCCGCGCCAACGCCACCACCCGAGAGGCGGTGGACCGAGAGACACCGGTCTGCCACATCAGCCACTGGGCGGGTGTGTGGATCTTCCACCCCTCCCACCACCCCTCCTCGAGGGCCTGCACGACCAGATCGACCAGCGCCGCGTCGGCGGCATTGCGCACCCCCGCAGCCGACGCCACCGCGGCCTCGAAGGCCTGGTGCACCTCCCACTCGGAGTGCGTCTCGATCGCCGACCTCATACGAACAAGTGTACGCCCCTCAACCCGCCGTCAACCCGAAAAACAGGTGAAATGTCGACGACCAGGCCAAACCCGACGACCAGCGCATGGCTCCACCCGCCGTACCAGCCACCCCGACGACCGACGCAACGATGTCCCACCAGACACACCCCCGCCGACCTCACCCGAGTGGAGGGACGAGAAGCCGACAATGGCAAATCGTCGCCACTGGTTGCGGGCGGTCCGAATGTACGGCGCGCCCGACCTGCCGACGAGGCCGTAGAGGTGGTGGGGTGAGGTGGCACCAGCCCCGCCGGACCGCTTGGCCGGCCTCGAGCCGGGTACCTATCTCAGTTGTCGGGTCCCAAGGCGGCCTGCTCGGCGACCAGGCGATCGATCACAGCCGGGTCCGCGGCCTCGGAGAGCTCGACGAAGCCGATCGAGGTGAGCATGTACCCAACCAGCTCGTCGGAGTCATTGACGACCTCCATGCCCGAGACGCCCTCACCCGAGCCGAGCGGAAGAAGCTCCGGCTCACCGCCGGACGTGAAGGCCTGCACGTAGCCCCGGGGTCCGTTCTCGTCGCCGACCATCTCCATGCCGGCCGGTGCCGGACCGGCCACGGTGTCGACGGGGACGGAGGTCTGCGGCGCGGTGGTGGCCTGCTGCCCGACCCCGCTGGCGGACGACGAGGCAGTGGTGCTGTTGTCACCACCGCCGAGTTGGACCGCGACGAGCGCCGCCACACCGATGGCGGCCAGGCCGGCAACGATGCCGACCGCCCGCCGCGGCTGCGGACGGGCGGATCGGGCGGGAGCGTCGTACTGAATGGTGGTCATGGGGGATCCTTCCTATGTACAGGGGCACGTGCGGGAAGAGGTGTTGTCGGAGCCGTAGTGGGGAGCACCGTTGTAGGTAATCCGCCACTCGTCCCGCATTCGGTATGTCTGATTGGCCCCGCACAGCATCTCCACGATGTCGTCGGACTCAGCCTGGAAGCCACCGGCGTTCACGATGTGCGGGCCGAAGACGCAGGTGTACCAGTGGCCGCTGGTGGTGAGGCGCTGCAACTTGACGTAGGCCGCGATGTGTCCGGCGGGTGCGGGCGAGTAGACGTCGCAGTTGGTGCCCTTCCACGACGTCGTCAGTGACTTGATGTAGTAGACGGTGCCGTCTTCGTGGCCCGGTTCGTAGACCGACTCCCGTGCCCTCTGGTCATGAAATCTTTCC
>DATHEV010000070.1:0-2352 GCA_035318405.1 Iamia sp. | reverse complement strand
CTGCACCGCGCCGAGCTCGCCCTGGAGCTCGCGGTCACCGCCGTAGCGCTCGTCGCCCAGCCAGGTGTCCTCGGGACCCCAGAAGATGTCCTCGGGCTCCGGTCCGATCAGGTCGGGGCTGACCGCCCCGTGGGTCTTGCCGAACGTGTGGCCGCCGACGATCAGCGCGACGGTCTCCTCGTCGTTCATCGCCATGCGGGCGAAGGTCTCGCGGATGTCGTGCGCGGCGGCGAGGGGATCGGGGTTGCCGTTCGGGCCTTCGGGGTTCACGTAGATGAGGCCCATCTGCACCGCGCCGAGCTCGCCCTGGAGCTCGCGGTCACCGCCGTAGCGCTCGTCGCCCAGCCAGGTGTCCTCGGGACCCCAGAAGATCTCCTCGGGCTCCCAGGCGTCGGGCCGGCCGAAGGCGAAGCCGAAGGTCTCGAGGCCCATGGACTCGATGGCGCAGTTGCCGGCGAAGACCAGGAGGTCGGCCCAGGAGAGCGATGCGCCGTACTTCTGCTTGACCGGCCACAGCAGGCGGCGGGCCTTGTCCAGGTTGCCGTTGTCGGGCCAGCTGTTGAGCGGGGCGAACCGCTGGGCTCCCTCGCCGCCGCCGCCCCGACCATCCGCGATGCGGTAGGTGCCGGCGGCGTGCCAGCTCAACCGGATGAACAGGCCGCCGTAGTGCCCGAAGTCGGCGGGCCACCAGTCCTTGGAGTCGGTGAGGACGGCCCGCACGTCCTCCTTCAGGGCGTCGACGTCGACGGCGGCGAAGGCCGCGGCGTAGTCGAAGTCGGCGCCCAGCGGAGCGACCCGCGGGGTGTGCTGGTGGAGGACGCTCAGATCGAGCCGGTCCGGCCACCAGTCCTTGATCGTGTGGGGCCGGCGGTCGGTCGCCGGCTGCGGCGACTCGATCGCCGGGTTCTCGCTCTCGCTGGCGCTGCGTGTCGGGCTCGTGTTGTCGGGGGCGTCGGGCACGGGGGCCTTCTCCTGGGTTGCTCGTGGATTCTTGGGATGGGGGTGTCGGTCAGGTGACGGCCGGAGCCGGCGCCGTCGCGACGCACTCGGGGCAGCGGCCCCAGTAGATGACCTCGGCCTCGTCGATCTCGTAGCCCACGCCGTCGGCGGCGGTGAGACACGGGGTCTCACCGACGGCGCAGTCGACGTCGACCATCCGGCCGCAGGCCCGGCAGATGAGGTGGTGGTGGTTGTCACCGACCCGATCCTCGTAGCGGGCGGGCGACCCGGCCGGCTGGATCCGCCGGAGCAGGCCCTTGTCGGTGAGGGCGGCGAGGACGTCGTACACCGCCTGGCGGGAGACGGTGCCGATCTCGGTGCGCACGAGCTCGTCGATGTCGTTGGCGGTGCTGTGCGGCTGGTCGGACACCGCCCGCAGGACGGCCAACCGCTGGGCCGTGACGTGCAGACCGTGGCGGCGGAGAACCGTCGCCCCGTCCTCCGAGGTGTCCCTGGTCACAGACCCACCCTAGATCAACTACTGGACCGAGTCCAGGGCTTGTTCGACCCGATTATCCGTTCCGGGCGAAGGCGTCGAAGTAGGGGCGCAGCTCGTGGAAGGTGAAGGTGAAGATGCCAGCGTGCACCGCCGGGTCCGCGGCCATGCGAGCGTGGGCGTCGGCGACCGAGCCGGTCGCGAACAGGGCGAACCCGGACAGTCCGTGCTCCTCGGGCCCGCCGACGAGCAGGGTCCCCTCGTCGAACAGCGCCTCCATGTGGGCCAGGTGGCGCCGGATCGGCCCGGGGTCCTGGCCGTAGACGTCGACGCCCGGCCGCCAGGCCGGACCGGGACCGATGGCGGCGTAGGTGCGGACGCTCCGCTCCGGGTCGGCGGTCATCGGACCGGCGCCCGACGACCCGGTGCGGCCGCGAGGTCGTCCACGGTGCCGTCGGCGCGCGCCCCGGCGAAGGCGTCGAAGTAGGCCAGGAGCGACCGCACCTCGACGCTGAACACGTCGGCCACGACGCCGGGGTCGGCCGCCATGAGATCGACCGCCTCCTCCTCGTCGAGGACCTCGAGGACGGCGATGCCCCCCGCCCGGTCGAAGGGGCCGCCCAGCAGCAGGGTCCCCTCGTCGAACAGGCGTCGCATCGCCTCGAGATGACCCTGCACGCAGGGTCCCTGCTCGTAGATGGTCTTGCCCGGGACCCACTCGGGCCCGGGCCTGAACAGCGCGACTGCTCTCATGAGAGCTCCTCCATACGGTGGCGTATGTGCCTGACCATACGATTGCGTAGGGGCAGAGGTCAACCCCTTGACGGCTTCCATGCGCATGCGTATGGTCACCTCCGACCATACGCCAACGTATGGATCATCCGACCAGGAGAACCACCGTGCCCCGACACCCCACC
>DATHEV010000069.1:0-8060 GCA_035318405.1 Iamia sp. | reverse complement strand
AGGAGGGCGTGGGCCTCGTCGACCCGTCCCGCGCCCAGCGCCGCCAGCCCGGCCTCGACCCCGGCCTCGAAGCGGTGGAGGTCGACGTCCGCGGGCGTCGCCGCCACGAGGTAGCCGCCGTCGCGCCAGGGCAGCACGGCGCCGTCGCCGTCGGGCTCGAGGGCCCGGCGAAGCTTGGAGACGTAGCCCCGCACCGACACCTCGGCCTGGGCGGGCGGGCGGCCGGCCCACACCGCGTCGACGAGCCGGTCGAGGGCCACGACCCGCCCCGGGTCGAGCAGCAGGAGCCCGAGCAGGGCCCGCGGCTTGGCCCCGCCGAGGGCGATGTCGCCCCCGTCACGACGGGCGCCGACCCCGCCCAGCAGCTGGAACGTCAGCCCCTCCCCGTCGCGCACGGCCGCCATTCTCGCCCTGGTCCCAGGTCACGTGCGCATCGGTCACGCATCTGGCAAGATCGCTTGACCGATCGGTCAAGTAGACGACGGCCACCGCCGGATCAAGGAGCGACCCATGACGGATCTCGACACCGCCCCGCTCGACCTCGCCACGCCCGAGTTCTGGCAGCGGCCCCTGGCCGCGCGCATGGCCGACTTCGCCCTCCTGCGGGAGGCCGAGCGGTTCCCGCAGTACGAGTTCCCCAACATGCTCACCGGCGAGACCGAGCGCTTCCACGCCGTCATCCACTTCGACGACATCATCGAGATGAGCAAGAACCCGAAGCTGTTCTGCTCGGGCCAGGGCGCCACCACGATCCCCAACATGCCGATCGAGGCCCTCGAGTACTTCGGCGGGTTCATCAACATGGACGACCCCCGCCACGCCCGTCAGCGCGGCATCGTGGCCCGCTCGTTCACGCCCCGGCGGTTGGCCCAGGTGATCGACTCGGTCGAGTCGATCTGCGACGAGGTCATCGACGACATGTGCGAGAAGGGCGAGGTCGACCTCGTCCAGACGATCTCGGCCCCGTTCCCGCTGCTGGTGATCTGCGACATGATGGGCATCCCGCGGAGCGAGTTCCAGACGGTGCTCGACGCCACCAACATCATCCTGGGCGGTGGCGACCCGGAGTTCATGGGCGACGGCGACCCGCTGATGACCCTCTTCGGCGCCGGCCAGACGCTGACCCAGCTCATGGCCGAGCTGGCCGAGGAGCGGCGGAAGAACCCGACCGACGACCTGACCTCGGCCCTCGTCCAAGCCGACGAGACCGACGACATGCTCGCCCCCGAGGAGCTGGGCTCGTTCTTCATCCTCCTGGCGGTCGCCGGCAACGACACCACCCGGACGGCCACCACCCTGGGCATGGACCTGCTGGCCAAGAACCCCGAGCAGCGCAAGATCTGGCAGGACGACCTCGAGGGCGTGACGCCGTCCGCGGTCGAGGAGATCGTCCGCATGGCCTCGCCGGTCACGTACATGCGGCGCACGGTCACCGAGTCCACCACCGTCGCCGGTCACGACTTCGAGGCCGACGACAAGGTCGTGCTCTTCTACGGCGCCGGCAACCGTGACCCGAAGGTGTTCGACGACCCCGAGACCTTCGACGTCCGCCGCACGCCCAACAACCACGTCGGCTTCGGCGGCCCCGGTCCCCACTTCTGCCTCGGCGCCCACCTGGCCCGGCGCGAGCTGGCCATCATGTTCACCCACCTGTTCACCCGGCTGCCCGACATCGAGACCGCCGGCGAGCCCACCTACCTCGAGGCCCAGGGCGCACCGCTGGTCGGCGGGGTCAAGCGCCTCCCGGTCCGCTTCACGCCCCAGCCACGGTCCAGCTCCTGACGAGCGGTTCGATCACGGCGATGTAGTCGGTGAGGCGGGCGGCGACCTCGACGCCCATCTCCTCGTCGGACAGGTCGGGGTCGAGCCAGACCTCCGACACCCGGGCCCACGTGTCGCGGCCCAGGAACTCGCCGGCGACGGGCGCCTTCCCGAGCTCCTTGCGCCACCTCTTCTCCTGGCTCACGAGGTGGGCCAGCACGGCGTCGTTGGCGGCGGGCTTGGGCTCCTCGGCGTGGAAGCCGACCTCGAGGGCCAGGACCTCGGCCTCGGGCACGTGGCGCGTCCCCACGACCTGCGCCTCGTAGTGCAGGCGGGTCGCCTTCTCGGGCCCGAACCAGACCTTCACGCCGTAGCGATGCCACGAGCAGCGGGGCTCGCCCAGCTCGGGCGGCACCATCCCCCGCAGGGCATCGGCGACCACCTCGAACAGCTCCACGTGTTCGAGTGTCGCAGGCGTGTGCGATCGTGGCTCGATGGTGGAGCGATGAGCGGCATCGAGATCGGGGTGGCGATCGCCATCGTCGTGGGCATCGCCGGCGTGGTCATCCCCGGCCTGCCCGGGTCGCTCCTCGTCGGCGGCGCCGTCCTGGTGTGGGCCATCACCCTCGGCGAGGCCGTCGGCTGGGTCGTCTTCGCCATCGTCGTCCTGCTGCTCGTCCTCGGCGTCGTCGTGAAGTACGCCGTGCCGGGCAAGCAGCTGAAGGCGGTGGGCATCCCCAACAGCACGCTGTGGTGGGGCGCGGCCGGCGCCATCGTCGGCTACTTCGTCATCCCCATCGTGGGCGTGCTGGTCGGCTTCCCCCTCGGGATCTACGCCGCCGAGTACCAGCGCCTCGGCCCCGAGCAGGCGTGGCCCTCGACCCGCTCGGCGCTCAAGGCCGTCGGCCTCAGCATGCTGATCGAGATGACGGCGTGCACCCTCGCCGCCGCGACGTGGGCCGTCGGCGTCGTCGTCACGTAGCGCACGCGGCCCGTCCCCGGAAGGTCCAGACTGCGGTGATGGACCGCCCCACCTCGGTGGACTTTCACGTCCGCCGACCCCACCCACGTCCGCCGACCCCGCCCGCCACCCTTGATCGACGCCTGGCGGCGACCGTGCTTCCTTGACGGGCCGCGGTCGGCGGACCGTTGCGACAGACTCACGGTCCGTGGAACAGCCGTTGGCCGTCGACTTTCACTTTGACATCATGTGCCCCTACGCGTTCCAGACGTCGCTCTGGATGCGGGAGGTGCGGGACCGGACGGGGCTGGAGGTGCGCTGGCGGTTCTTCTCGCTGGAGGAGGTCAACCGGACCGAGGGCAAGAAGCACCCGTGGGAGCGGGAGTGGTCCTACGGCTGGTCGATGATGCGGGTCGGCGCCCGGCTGCGGCGCGACGACCCGGCTCTGCTCGATGCCTGGTACGAGGCGGCCGGCGCCGCCCTCCACGTCGACGGGCGCAAGCCCCACGACCCCGACGTGGCCCGGGCCCTGCTGTCCGAGCTCGACCTCGACCCCGCCCTCGTCGAGGAGGCCATGGCCGACGAGACGACCCACGACGAGGTGCGGGCCGAGCACGAGGCCGTCCTCGCCGTCGGCGGCTGGGGCGTCCCCACGCTCATCTTCGACGATGGCCAGGCCTTCTTCGGCCCCGTCATCGTCGATCCCCCGACCGGTGAGGCGGCCGAGCGGCTGTGGGACCTCGTCCTCGGCTGGCGGGAGTTCCCCCACCTCTACGAGGTCCAGCGGCCCAAGCGCCGGGAGGACATCGCTCTCATCGCCGAGACCTTCCGCCCCTACCTCGAAGCCCGCGACTGGCAGTCCGTCGCCAACCCCACGCCCTAGCCCGTCGGCCTAGGTTCCGCCCGTGCCCAAGACGCTGCTGCCCAAGGACGAGACCGTCGCCGCCCTCCTGGAGGAGCTGGCGGCCATCGACGGGCTCCTCGCCTCGCTCGACCCCGCCGACTGGCACCGGCCCACCGCCCTCCCGGGGTGGGACGTGCAGGCCAACGTGGCCCACATCGTCGGCACCGAGTCGATCCTCGCCGGCGTGCCGACGCCCCCGACCTCGGTCCCGGTTGCCGACCTCGCCCACGTCCGCAACGACATCGGGGGGATGAACGAGCCGTGGGTGCTCGCCCTCGCCTCGCTGACGCCGGAGGAGGTGCGCGACCAGCTCCGGGCCATCGTCGAGCAGCGCACCGGGGCTCTGCTGGGCCTGACCCAGGACGAGTGGGACGCCGAGGGCTTCACCCCCGCCGGCACGGACTCCTACGGCCGGTTCATGCGCATCCGGGTGTTCGACTGCTGGATGCACGAGCAGGACATCCGCGACGCCGTGGGCCGCCCCGGCCACCTGGGCGGCGCGCCGGTCGAGCTGGTGCTGGACGAGATGGCGACGGCCATGGGCTTCGTCGTGGGCAAGCGGGCCGGCGCCCCCGACGGCGCCCGGGTCACCCTCGCCCTCGTCGGCGAGGCCGCACGCGACATCCACGTCGTGGTCGACGGGCGCGCCGCCGTCGTCGACGCACTGGGCGCCCCCGCGTCCGTCGTCATCACCACCGACGTGCACACCTTCACCCGCCTCGCCGGCGGCCGCACCCGCTGGGCCGCCATCGACTCCGACCTCGTGACCATCGAGGGCGACCCCGCCCTCGCCGAACAGATCCTCCAGAACCTCGCCTACACGATCTAGTGACCGCCGCGAAGTCGGTGGACCTAGATCAGGCCGCGCTCTTGGGCGGCGCGAGAGAGGGCCTCGCGGTGGGTGGGGGCGGCGATCTGGATGAGGGCCGTCGCCCGCTCGCGCAGGCTGCGGCCGCGGAGCTCGGCGACGCCGTGCTCGGTGACCACGTGGTCGACGGTGTTCTTGAGCGTGGTCACCACCGAGCCCTCCGACAGGGTGGCGACGATGCGCGAGCGGCCGTCGCGGGTGGTCGACGGGGTGACGATGAAGGCCTTGCCCTCCTCGGCGTACATGGCGCCGCGGGCGAAGTCGGCCTGGCCACCCGACGACGACCAGTAGCGACCGGCGACCGTCTCCGAGGCGCACTGGCCGATGAGGTCGACCTCGGTGGTGGCGTTGACCGAGGCGAAGCGGTTCATGCGGGCGATGACGCGGGGATCGTTGACGAAGTCGACGCCGAGCATCTCGACGGTCGGGTTGCCGTCGAGCCAGTCGTAGAGGCGCCGGGTCCCGAGGCAGAACGTGGCCACGATCCGGTTGCGGCGGACCTCCTTGTGGACCCCCGTGACCACACCGGCCTCGACCAGGTCGACCACTCCGTCGTGCAGGAGCTCGGTGTGGACGCCGAGGTCCCGGTGGCCCCGCAGGGCGTCGAGCACGGCGGCGGCGATCGAGCCGATGCCGATCTGGACGGTCGCCCCGTCGGGGATCCGCTCGGCCACCAGCTCGCCGATCGCCCGGTCGACGGGGCGGGCCTCGATCCGGGGCACCTCGACGAGCGGCCGGTCCGACTCGCACCACCCGGCCACCTGCGAGTGGTGGACGGTGTTGGCCCCGTGGGTGCGGGGCATGTGCGGCGTGGCCTCGAGGAAGAACGGCACCCGCCCGATCAGGCGGGCGACGTAGTCGGCGTTGGTGCCGAGGCTGAAGTAGCCGTGGCGGTCGGGCGGCGACGCGGCGGCCACGACGACCGTGCAGCTCGTCCCCCGCTCGAGCAGCAGCGGCACCTCGGAGAAGTGGTTGGGGACGAGGTCGATGGTGCCGGCCCAGTACGCCGGCCGGGTCACGTGGGACAGGAAGTACGAGACGTGGCGCAGCCGGTCGCCGTGGACGCCGTGGAGGTAGGGCCGGTCGTGGAGGGCGTGCATCTGGTGGACCCGGACGCCCTCGAGCCCGTCGGCGGCGGCCTCGATGGCGTCCATGACCGTCGTGGGCTCGCCGTTGGCCAGGGGGACGATGACGTCGGCCCCCGGCGTGAGCAGGTCGAGCACGGCCTCGGGCAGCACGGGCGCAGGGGTCAGCACCCGGGTCACGCTACGAGCACGCCCGGTCTGGCGGGGCTCCTCGGGCCGCATCGGCACGGTGACCGTCTCCGGACCGGCGCCGCATCGGCTCCCCGCCCCGCCGAACGACACCTTGGCCGTGATGGGGTCCTCGTCGTCGTAGTAGGGCGACGTCCCCGGACGGAAGTCGCCGACGCCCGTGCCGCCGGCACCCACGGCATCACGCTCGTCGCCGGCCGGGGCGACAGCACCGTCCAGACCTCCGCCGGAACGGTGACCATCGGTGCGAGCGGCCCCAAGGACTGAGCCCCGCGCCGCGGCGGCGGGGGTAGCGTCCCGGGCCGTGGGCACCCTGGCCGATCGGGCCGATGCGCTCGACGCCGCCCGCTTCGTGGGCCGGGAGGACGAGCGGGCGTGGGTCGCCGCGGCGCGGCGCGGCGACGACGGCCCCCGGATCCTCCACGTCCACGGCGACGGCGGCGTCGGCAAGAGCGCCCTGCTGCGCGCCGTCGCCCGCGACGCCGAGGCCGATGGCCACCGCGTCACCCGGGTCGACGGGCGCGCCGTCCCCGCCGGGCTCGAGGCCCTCGAGCTCGCCCTGCGGGACGCGTCCACGCCGGGCGCCGTCGTGGTCGTCGACGAGGTCGATGCCCTGGCCGTGCCCACCCGCGTCCTCCGCGACCTGCTGGTCCGATCGCTGCCCGCCGACGCCGTGGTCGTCATCGCCGGCCGGCACCGACCGGGCCGGGAGTGGTTCGATGACGGCGTCGAGCACCTGGTGGCCGCCCACCTCCTGGAGCCGCTGGCCGAGGTCGGGTCGGCCGCCCTCCTCGCGGCGATGGGCACGACCGAGGCCGACGACGTCGCCGCCCTGGTGGAGTGGTCCGGCGGCTCGCCGCTGGCGTTGACCATCGCGGCCCGCGCCGGGCCCGGGACCGACGCTGATCGGGCCGACGTGACCGAGCGGATCGTGGCCCACCTGGCCGGTCATGACCTCGACGACATCGACCCCGCCGTGCTGGAGGTCGCCGCCGTGGCGCGGGCCGTCGATGCCCAGATGCTCGCCGCCGTGCTCCCGGGTCGGCCGACGCGGGACGCCCTGCGCCAGCTGCGGGCCTCCTCGGTGACCGAGATCGTCAGGGCGCGCGTCGCCCTCCACGCCCTCGTGCGCCGGGCGGTGCTGTCCCGGCCGTCGACCGGCCGGGCCGACCTGGTGGTGCGGCTGGCCGACCACCTGGCCGACCGCATCCCCGACGACCCCGCCCTCGTGGTCGACCTGGCCGAGCTGGTCGTCGACCCGCACCTGCGGACCGTTTTGCTCGGGTCGAGCCCGACCCACGCCACCGACCGCGCCCGGCCCGACGACGCCGCCACCGCCATCGCCCGCTGGGCCGGACCCGGGGTCGGCTGGGGCGAGCGGCTGGCCCGCTGGTGCCGCGACGCGCCCGGCCACGTGACCTGCGTGCGCGGCCCCGACGGCGACCTGGCCGGCATCGGCGTGGCCGGGGCCGTCGACGGGGTGCCGGCCTGGGCGCACGACACCGTGGAGCTGGGTCCCGTCCTCGACCACGCCTCCGCCGCCGGGGTCACCGACGACGCCCTGTTCCTCCACGACATGCACCTCACCGGCGCCGAGGGGGAGGTGGCGTTCGACGAGGCCCGCAAGGTGATGATCGGGACCGTGGTCGTCCGCTACGGCGTGACCCGCCGGCACATGTACTTCACCAGCGACGCCCCGATGCCGGCCGACTGCGAGGACACCTTCGCCTTCGCCGAGCTGACCGCCCTGCGCCGATCCGACGGCGAACGCACCCTGCGGACGTGGACCACCGACATGGGCACCGACGGGGTCGTGGGCCAGCTGGTCATGGCCATCCGGGCCGAGCAGGGCATCACCGGCCCCTTGTCGGCCGCCGATGCCCACCACGCCCTGACCGTCCTCGACGCCCTGCGGTCGTTCCACGACGACCTGGCCCTGGCCCGGAGCCCGTTGGCGGACGGCCGGGGCCCGGAGCAGGCCCGTCGCGCCGTGCACGACGCCCTCGACGCCGCCTTCGGCCCGTCCCCCGACGACGCCGTCCTGCGGGCCGCGCTCGAGCACACCTACCTCGACGCCGACGGTGGTCCGGTGCGGGCCATGGCCCGCCTCCACGTGAGCCGCTCGACCCTCTACCGCCACCTCAAGCGGGCGCGCGCCCGTCTGGCCGCGACGCCGCCGGGGTCGGCGCCGTCCTCGGACGCGCCGGGCGCGGGCCGGTCGGCCGAGGCGGTCGTGCGCTCCGCCTCGGGACCGCTCCGCTAAGGCGCCTTCGGCTCGGGCTTCGGCTCGGG
>DATHEV010000068.1:0-3598 GCA_035318405.1 Iamia sp. | reverse complement strand
CCTCAACGAGGACTTCGATCTCTAGTCCGCGGAGTACGGTGGGGCGCTCGATGCTCCCCCGGATCCGATCCCATGGCTGACCAGGCCCGCTTCGCCGACGACGCCATGCCCCTGATGGGCTCGCTGTACTCGGCGGCCCTGCGGATGACGCGGAACCCGTCCGACGCCGAGGATCTCGTCCAGGAGACGTACCTCAAGGCCTACCGGGGCTACGGCGGCTTCACCGAGGGCACCAACCTCAAGGCCTGGCTCTACCGGATCCTGACCAACACCTACATCAACATCTACCGGGCCAAGCAGCGCCGCCCGGACGAGACCGAGCTCGACGAGTCCGAGGACCCGTACCTCTACCAGCGACTGGGTGGGCTCGAGGCCGCCCAGGTCGGCCGGAGCGCCGAGGACGAGCTGATGGACTGGTTCACCGAGCACGAGATCAAGACCGCCGTCGAGGACCTCCCGGAGCAGTTCCGGATGGCCGTCCTGCTCGCTGACGTCGAGGGTTTCTCGTACAAGGAGATCGCCGAGATCCTCGACATCCCCATCGGCACGGTCATGAGCCGGCTGCACCGGGGAAGAAGTCGCCTCCAGAAGTCGTTGTTCGACTACGCACGGAGCCGGGGCCTCGCCGACGAGGACACCGACCCCGACGCACCGCCCCGCCGCCAGCCCGAACGGGCCCGTTGACCTTCCCATGGCATCCGACGACACCACCACCGAAGCCGGCGACTGCTCCGACGCGCTGCTCGAGCTCTACGAGTACCTCGACGGCGAGCTGACCGCCTCCCGCCGGGCCGTCATCGCCGAGCACCTCACCGCCTGCGGCGAGTGCTTCGAGGCCTTCGACTTCCAGGCCGAGCTCAAGCAGGTCATCGCCCACAAGTGTCGCGACGAGGTACCCGAGGCGCTCAAGGCCCGGGTGGCCGACCTCCTCGAGGGCGAGGGCTAGACATGGCCCGGTCCCGCTCCCGTGCCGGCAACGGCCACGTGGGATCGGGGACGCGGGTGTGTGCCGAGGACGGCTGCGAGACCCGCCTGTCGGTCTACAACGAGGCCGAGCACTGCTCGCTCCACCACCCGACGGTGCTGCTCCGCACCCGCGGTCGCCACATCGCGTAGGGCGTCGGCCCACCATCCGGCTCCGCCCACCGCGATTCGGCACCGCCCCGGACCACCTCTAGGATCGACCCATGCTCCTCGGCGCTGTGATCTGGACCTTCTGGATGGCCGTCGGTCTCGCCATCGGTGCGGTCGTGGCCACCATCCAGCTGGCCGTCATGTACTTCCGCTCGGTCGTCCGCCCCAAGTACCCGCCCCGCGGCGCCAAGCGCGACTGAGGGGATCGGCGGCATGACGCAGAGCGCGGTCGACTGGGATCTGGCGGAACGGGTCGCCGTCCGCGCCGCCGGCACCGACCCCTTCCACCGGTCGTACCACGCCGACTCGCTCGTCTCGGACTTCGACGAGCTGACCATGCTGGCCGAGGAGCAGGTGGCGATCACCACCGGTCTCCGCAGCCTGGCCGGCCCCGCTCGGGCCCGCGTCGACGACCGGGGCGATTGGATCCGGGCCAACATCGCCTCCTTCCAGCGCCTGATGCGCCCCGTCACCAACCGGCTCGAGGAGAAGATGGGCAGCGGCCTGGCCGCCCCCGTCGCCCGCCGGGTCGCCGGTGCCGAGGTGGGCGCCCTGCTGGGCTGGATGTCCGGCCGGGTGCTGGGCCAGTACGACCTGCTGGTCATCGAGGACGAGGATCCCGAGGAGCAGGACCTGGTCCACTACGTCGGGCCCAACATCCTCGCCCTGGAGAAGAAGTTCGCCTTCCCGCCCCGGGAGTTCCGCCAGTGGCTGGCCCTCCACGAGGTCACCCACCGCATGCAGTTCACCGGCATCCCGTGGATGCGCGAGCACTTCCTCGGCCTGGTCGACGGCATGGTCTCCGCCGTCGACGAGGACCCGAAGCAGCTGCTCGACGCCGTCACCCGGGCCGCCGAGCAGATCCGCAAGGGCACCAACCCGCTGGACGAGGGCGGTCTCGCCGCCATGTTCAGCAGCCCGTCCCAGCGGGACCTGCTCGAGCACATCGGCGGGCTGATGAGCCTGCTCGAGGGCCACGGCGACGTCACCATGGACCGGGCCGGTGCCGACCAGATCCCCAACGCCGTGCGGTTCGGCCAGGTGCTGCGCCAGCGCCGCCAGAACGCCAACCCGGCCATCAAGCTCCTCCAGAAGCTGATCGGTCTCGAGGCCAAGCTCAAGCAGTACGAGCAGGGCGAGCGCTTCATCGAGGCGGTTGAGGGCGCCGGCGGAGAGAAGCAGCTCGACGTGGCCTGGGAGGACCCGGCCAACCTCCCCACGATGACCGAGATCCGCGACCCCGAGGCCTGGCTGGCCCGGGTCGGCGTCGTCGAACCCGCGGCCTGAGCCCGTCGAGACGCCGTTCCGTGTGCGGAGAGCCCCGGATGCGGCGCCTCTCCGCACACAGAACGACGTGATCGACGGCCTCCTCGCTCGGTGCACGTTCCCCGTCCGGGGAACAGCGGTCGTGGCCGGGGTGTCGGGTGGGGCCGACTCGCTGGCGCTGCTGGTGCTGGCGTGTGCCGCCGGGTGCGCCGTCACGGCCGTGCACGTCGATCACGGCCTGCGGCCGGAGTCGGCCGGGGAGGCGGCTGTGGTGGCCGCCACCGCCGAGCGCTACGGCGCCGCCTTCCGGGCCGAGCGGGTCGACCTGGCCGAGGGGCCCGACCTCGAGGCCCGGGCCCGGGCCGCCCGGGCCGCGGTGCTGGGGCCCGACGTCTGCACCGGCCACACGCTCGACGACCGGGCCGAGACGGTGGTGCTGAACCTGCTGCGGGGGGCCGGGACCACCGGCCTGGGCGCCCTCCGGCCGGGGCCCCGGCACCCGATCCTCGCCCTGCGACGGGCCGAGACCCACGCCCTCTGCGCCGCCGAGGGGCTCATCCCGGTCGAGGACCCGAGCAACGACGACCCCCGGTTCCTGCGCAACCGGGTCCGCCACGAGGTCCTGCCGCTGCTGGCCGCCGTCGCCGGTCGCGACCTGGCCCCGGTGCTGGCCCGCCAGGCCGTTCTGCTGGCCGACGACGCCGACCTGGTCGCCGCCCTCGCCGCCGAGCTCGACGTCACCGACGCCCACGCCCTCGCCGCTGCCCCCGTGGCCCTGGCCCGGGCCGCGGTGCGGGCCTGGCTCCGCCCGACCGCCGCCGGCCAGCCCCCGTCGGCCGCCGCCGTCGAGCGGGTGCTCGCCGTGGCCCGGGGCGAGGTGGTGGCGTGCGAGGTCGCCGGCAGGTGGCGGATCCAGCGCTCCGGCGGGGTGCTCTCCCTGGTCCCACCCCCGGAGCCTTGAGCGCCGGACATCGGAGAGCGATGCGAGGCGCTCAAAGTTCGGCCCTATACGGTCTCCCGCCATGGAGCCCGTTGCGCCCACCGAGGACCCTGCGCTGGGCGAGGTGGTGGTGAGCGAGGCGGCCATCGCCCGGCGGGTCGCCGACCTCGGCGCCCAGATCACCGAGGACTACGCCGGCCGGGCCCCGCTCCTGGTCGGCGTGCTCAAGGGCGCCTTCATGTTCATGGCCGACCTGGC
>DATHEV010000067.1:0-3370 GCA_035318405.1 Iamia sp. | reverse complement strand
AGGACCGGAGCGCCGGCCGCCGCGTCGCTCCCAGGCACCTCCAGGTAGGGTCGGCCGGTGCCCGCCGTGACCGCCTCCTCCGCCTGATGCTCGACCACGTCTTCACCGATGCGATCGGTGCACTGAGGGATGCGATGGAGTCGGCCTTCCTCGAACGGCAGGCGTTCGAGGAGCGGTTCCAGGCCGATGTGCTGCTGGGCGATCTGACCTGGGAGACCTCCTACAGCCTCCCGGGCGAGGGCGTCCCCGCCCGCACCCGGGCCGACATCACGCTCGACTGGCCGACGTGGGCCCAGACCGCCTACCGCTCCTGGTACATCGGCGAGGAGCTGGACGAGCCGCCCCGCATCGAGATCGAGATCGTGATGCGCGTGCAGCGGGTGGGCACGTCCCCCGACATGATGTCGATCCTGTCGATCCTGCCCGAGGAGTCCTCGCCCATCGGCGGCGAGACGCTGCGGCGGTCGAGCCCCACCCTCGAGACGATCTACGACGCCGACCTCCAGCCCGAGGAGTTCGCCGTCGAGGTCAGCTACGACGGCAGCTACGACGTGGCCGAGGAGGTCCTGGCCGACGGCTCGGTCCTCGACTCCCACTTCGCGGCCATGGGCGGCTGGATCGCCTCGACCCTCGTGCGCCTGGGCGACGTCAAGCTCGACTACCTGCCCCCCGAGGACGACGAGGACTGACCCCGGCCCGCGACCTCCGGATAGGTTCGCCACCATGTCCGATGTCGTGCTCGTCGAGGTGGCCGACGCCGTCGCCACCGTCACCCTCAACCGACCCGAGGCCCGCAACGCCCTCTCCCGCGAGGTCCTCCGCGAGCTGCCGCGGGTCCTGGCCGAGGCGGATGCCGACCCCGAGGTCGCCGCCGTGGTCCTCACTGGTGCCGACCCCGTCTTCTGCGCCGGTCTCGATCTGCGCGAGGTGGGCAGCGGCTCGCTCGACCTGAAGGGCAGCGGCGCCGCCGGCGGGGCCGACGATGCGTCCCAGGCGCGCCGCGGCCCGTTCCTCCCCCGGACCAAGCCGCTGATCGGCGCCATCAACGGCGCCGCCGTCACCGGTGGCCTCGAGGTGGCGCTGGCGTGCGACTTCCTCGTCGCCTCGACCAGGGCCCGCTTCGCCGACACCCACGCCCGGGTCGGCATCCAGCCGGGCTGGGGCCTCACCGTGCTGCTCCCCCAGTGGATCGGGTTCCCCCGCGCCCGCCAGATGAGCACCACCGGCAACTTCGTCGACGCCGAGACGGCTCTGGCCTGGGGCCTGGTGAACCAGGTCGTGCCGCACGAGGAGGTGGTGGCCACGGCCCAGGGACTGGCCCGCGACATCGCCTCCAACGACGGCCCGGCCGTGCAGCGCATCCTCGCCACGTACCGCGAGGGCGCCGAGCTCACCGGGGCCGACGCCTGGGCCCTCGAGGCCGGCGTGGCGGCGGCCTGGCAGGAGGGCTTCGACCCCGCCGAGGTCGCCCGCCGCCGCGAGGCCATCCAGTCCCGAGGCCGCTCCCAGACGTCCTGACGGGACACGCGCCGCCCGAGGTGTGAGCCTGGGTCCGATGCGGGATCTGATGAAGACGGCGTTCGTCGTGGCCGCCCTGGTCGTCTTGGCCGCGTGCGGCGAGGACGAGCCGGCGCAGGGGGCGGACGGGCCCACCCCGCCGTCGCTCCCGGCCGAGGTCGAGGCGATGTGGGCCGAGACCGATCCCGTGGTCCCGGTCGGGCCGCCGGCCACGCCGTGGCTGCCCGCTGACGACGACGGCCAGCTCGTGGCCGCCCGGGCCGCAGAGGAGGACCCGTGGGTGCTGCCCCCCGACCCGTCGAGCGCGGCCCAGACCCTCTACCTCGACCCGACGGCGGCCGACCCGGCCACGGGGCGCGCCCTCCTGGTCGGCCGGGTCGACCTGAGCGACACCGAGGGCGTGCTGTTCGTCCCCGCCGGCGAGGCTGTCGACATCGCCGGCATCGGGGGCGAGCTGACCGAGGTCGGTGACCTGGTCGTCGTGAGCTGGCCCCGGTCCCCGATGCCGGAGGAGTGCCCCGACTGCGCCCAGGACCTCTTCGTGGCCGGTCGGGGCATCGACCGGGACGCAGTGGTGGCGGCGGCGCGTGCGGCCGACCCCCTCGCCGACCTCCCCTCGCTCCCGCCCGAGGCGGTCGACGGGCTGAGGGCGCTGGGCACATCGCCGGCCGTGCTCAGCCGGGACCTCGCCGGCCGCTCGGTGGCGCAGACGCTCGAGCTGCGGCGGGAGGGGGTCGACCTGGTGGTCGCGGTGGTGGGATCGGACCCGCGGCTGCTGGCCCACCTGCGGTTCTGGGCGCCGGGCGGCGTCGAGGTCACGCGCCACCCGCGACCGGTGGCCGCCGCCCTCCTCGACGACGGGACCGTCGCCGTCGCGACCGGCCAGCTCGGGTCGCGCCCGGCGCAGGGGTCGCGCGAGGCCGCGGTCCCGGTCGCCGAGGCCGCCCTGGCCTCGTTGGCCCCGGCCACGACGGAGGACGTGGCTGCCGCCCAGCAAGCAGTCCTCACCGACGTCCCCCTCGAGCCGTGCGACGCCGGTCCCGGCGACCAGGTCGACATCATCGGCGTCGCCGAGGACACCCGCTGGTCCGTCGGCATCGCCTACGCCGACGGCCTGCTGGCCACCTGCTCGACGTCGCTCGGGCTCGAGGGGGCGTCGGGCCCCACCGGCCTGGCCGCCGGGCACCACGAGCTCGATCTGGACGCCCCGGCCGAGGTGGTCGGTCTCACCACCGGCGGCGACGGCGCCGGTGGCTGGCACCGGACGGTCGTCGGCCACGTGCGCGCCGAGGCCGCCACGGTCGAGGTCGCCTTCCCCGGCGCCGCCCCGGTCGCGGCCGTGCTGGCCGACACCGGGCCGACCCCCGACCGCCGCTGGTTCGCCGTCGTGCTCAACACGCCGGCGGGGAACGTCGACGCCGAGGCGATCCTCGTCGCGAGGGACGCCTCGGGCGCCGAGATCAGCTGAACCCGACCCCCGACGCGCAGCTGGCGATCAGATCCGGCGGCTTCCCGCCGGATCTGATCGCCAGTTCGCAAGGAGGGCTCAGGCCGACTCGGCCTCGGCGGCGGCGCGGTCCTTGGCCACCTCGTCGAGCAGCTCGTACTCCTCGCCGGTGTCGACCCAGTCCTCGAACTGGGTGACGCCGAGGGTGTCGAACCGCTGGCGGAGCCAGCCGTCGTTGGCGTCGAGCAGGCCCAGCTTCTTGCAGTTGGGGACGATCTTGGAGAACAGGAGCTGCTGGAAGGGGTCCTGGTTCTTGACCTCGTCGGGCACGTCGAAGAGCTTGAGGGCCTTCTTGACGTCGACGCCCATGCGATCCCACACCTCCTGCTGGAGGAAGCGGTTGCG
>DATHEV010000066.1:0-2890 GCA_035318405.1 Iamia sp. | reverse complement strand
CGTTCGGCCGCCCCCTCCTGCCAGTACTGCTGCCAGCCGCCGCAGCGCTCGCCGATGGGGTCCGGCCGGCCGCCGACGATGGCCAGCCCCTCGACGACGCCGCAGCCGATGATCGCCCGGCCGGACATCTCGACGTCGGGGGGCACGCCGGCGGCGTCGTAGGTGAGGGTGAACGCCACCGAGTCGCCGGTGACCATCACCTTCACGGGGCGGTCCTCGGGCACGGGCGCCAGGTCGCTCCCGTGGGACTCCGGCTCGGCCGTGGCGATGGTGCCGTCGAGCTCGGGGACGCCGACGGGCGCATCGATGACGGCCTGGGGCGTCCCGCCGGTCGAGGCACCGTCGGGGACGCGCGCCGTGCCCGCCACCAGCAACCACACCACCAGGGCGGAGCAGCCCAGCACCGTGGCCGGGCGCGACCGGATGGGCCGGGGGAACCGGAGGCGCAGGCCGTCGAGGCCGTGGCGCCGGACCGGCTGCTCGACGAGCCAGTAGGACGCCAGGGTGAAGACGACGGTGACCGCGGTGCGCAGGGCGAGGAGGGCGGGCTCGACCCACCAGCCCGAGCCGTCGAGGCCGATGCGGTCGGGGGTCAGGGCCACGTCCACGGGCCAGTGCCAGAGGTAGAGGCCGTAGGACACCCGGCCGATGGCCACGAGCGGGCGGATGGCCAAGGCCCGGGTCGGCGCCAGCTCGCCCCGGGGCAGGGCGATGGCCGCCACCACGGCTGCTGTGGCCACGGCCAGGCCGAGGAACCCGCCCCGATACATCCAGGCGTCGGACTCGTGGACGAACAGGTAGGCGGCGACGACGGCGACGGCGCCCACCGCCCCGAGGACGGTGAGCAGCCGGCGGGCCCGGTGCAGCGGCCACTGGGCGGCGGCGGCGGCGAGCAGGGCGCCCACCAGCAGGGTGTGGGCCCGGGTGTCGGTGCCGTAGTAGGCGCGGGACGGGTCGTGCTCGCCGGAGGCCACGACCGCCATCCACACCGTCGAGGCCACGGCCGCCGCCGCCAGCCCGGCCACGAACAGCCGGATCCGGCGGGGCCGGCGCAGCACGAGGGCGACCACGATGGGGAACAGCACGTACCACTGCTCCTCCACCGCCAGCGACCAGAGGTGACGCAGGGGCGACGGGACGCCGGCGAAGTACGACTGCTCGGTGACGATGAAGCGCCAGTTGGCCACGTAGCCCAGCGCGGCCAGGCCGTCGCCCCGGAGGCTCGCCCTCTGCCCCGGGTCGACCAGGAACGGGGCGGCGATCCCCACCGCCCCGATCAGCACCAGCAGCGCCGGCAGCAGACGGCGGAGGCGGCGCACCCAGAACTGGCGGAGGTCGATGGTGTGGGTGCCGACCCGCTCGCGCAGCAGGAGCGTCGTGATCAGGTAGCCGGAGAGGACGAAGAAGACGTCGACCCCGAGGAAGCCGCCCGGCATCCAGGCCACGCCGCCGTGGAACAGCATCACGCCCACGACCGCCACCGCCCGCAGCCCGTCGAGCGCGGGGACGTACGGCATCGGGCGCCGGTCCCCCGCCGGGGCCGCCACCCGCGGGGCGGGCTGTGTCATGACCCGGGAACGGTACCGAGGTCGACCCCCGCCGTTCCGATCGGGTGCGCGGGAGCGGCCCACCGCTGGGGACGGTGGGCCGCTCGGGGCCGGGCACGGTGGCGGGAGGCCGCCCCGGCAGCTTGGGACCTGACTAGTTGGTGGGGGCCTCGCCCAGGGTGAGGGTGACCTCGACCTCGTCGCCTTGGCGGTCGAGGCCGACGATGACCTCGGTGCCCGGCTCCCGGCTGCGCACGGCGGCGACCAGGTCGGCCGAGCTGGCGATGGCGTCGCCGTCGAGCGAGGTGACCACGTCACCGGCCTCGATGCCGGCCTCGTCGCCGGGGCTGCCCGACTCGACCTGCACGACCTGGGCCCCGGACTGCTGTCCGCTGGCATCGGCCGCGCTCACGCCGAGGTAGCCGTTGGTGATGGGCAGGCCCTGCACCAGGCGGTCGGCCACCGCCTTGGCCGTCTCGATGGGGACGGCGAAGCCGACGCCGACGTTGCCCCCGGACTCGCTGGCGATCGAGTCGTTGACGCCGATGACCCGACCGGTCCGGTCGGCCAGGGCGCCACCCGAGTTGCCGGGGTTGATGGGGGCGTCGGTCTGGATCATGGGGACGGCACCGCCGGGCGTCTGCACCGACCGGCCCACGGCGCTGACCACACCCGAGGTGACGGTCTGGTCGAGGCCGAAGGGGCTGCCGATGGCGACGGCCAGCTGGCCGACCTCGGGGTCGCCGGTGGCCAGCACGGCGGCGGTGAGGCCGTCGGCCTCGACCCGCACCACGGCGATGTCGGAGCCGGCATCACTGCCGACGACCGTGCCGTCGACCGCCCGGCCGTCGGCCAGGCGCACGGTGACGGCGTCGGCCCCCTCGACGACGTGGGCCGCCGTCATGATCAGGCCCTCGTCGGCGTCGTAGACGAAGCCGGACCCGAGCCCGGTCTGCGTCTCGAGCTGCACGACGGCGGGGCTGAGCGCCTCGGCGACCGCGGCCACCGGCTCGGTCGTGGCGTCGACGCCCTGGACGGTGCCGGTGGACGCCGCCGGCTCGGTCGTCGTCGCCGCTGCGGGGGTGTCGTCGTCGGCCAGGGACTCACCGGCGGCGAAGCCGGCACCAGCGGCCGCGCCCAGCAGGAGGGCGACGACGAGGGCGAGGCCGGCCATCTTGGGGCGACGACCCCGGCTCGGCGAGGGGCCCGACCCGGGCGCCGCGGGCGGGGGGCCGGCGGGCGGCGCACCAGGATCGGGACGGCCCCACCCGGGGCCGGCCGGAGGGAGCGGCGCGGCCCAGGTGGGGTCGGGAGACCCGACGGGGGGCGCACCCGCCCCGGGC
>DATHEV010000065.1:0-7872 GCA_035318405.1 Iamia sp. | reverse complement strand
CGGCCGGCAGCAGCGTCATGCCGCCGTCCATGAGCCGGCCCACGACCAGACAGGCGAAGAGGGCGAAGGTGGCCTGGCTCAGGCTGATCATCCCGCCCACACCGGTCACGATGGTGAACGAGAGGAAGATGATGGCGAGGGCCAGCCCCCGGGCGAGCAGGCCCACGTCGGTGTCGCCGAGCACGCTGATGGCCACCAGGACGGGGACGGTGGCCACGAGCCACGGCAGCGCCCGGCGCCACGGCGGGTGGGCGACGACGGGGTCGACGGTGACCCGCTCGGCCAGCTGGCCGGCGGCGCGGCCTCGGTTCCGGCCGAGCGCGAAGAGGCCGACGAACAGCAGGAGGTACGGCAGCGACGAGGCGAAGCCGCTGATGTCCTCGAAGACGTGCACGTACCCGGCGAAGAGGCTCTGCGCCAAGCCCAGGAGCAGGCCGCCGGCCAGGGCCAGCGGGAGCGACCGGAGCCGGGCGAAGACGGCCGCGGCGGCCGCCACGACCATGATCCCCGTGTAGCTGGACGGCGTCAGCGGGAGGAACGGCGCCCCGGCGATGCCGGCCAGCCCGGCCAGGCCGAAGCTGAGGGCGTAGGCGAGCCGGGAGACGGCCACCGTGTCGACGCCGCGGTGCTGGGCCAGCGACGGGCGGTCGACCGTGGCCCGCATCTCGAGGCCGATGCGGGTGAAGCGGATGAGGGCCCACAGCGCCAGGGACACGACCACGGCGAGAGCCAGGGCGATCACCTGGTTGGAGTCGACGGTCACCGGCCCGACGCTCCAGATCTCCTTGGGCGATGGACCCAGGCCGGGCGGCAGGAAGATGTTGTCGCCCCGGGGGATCGAGGCCCCGAAGCTGTCGACCGCGGTCTCGACCACGAAGAGGGCCACGGCCGGGATGGCGATCGAGAGCCCGACGGTGGCCACGACCTTGGTCGAGTCCTCGGCGTCGCCCAGCCGGCGGAAGACGACCTCGTTGACGCCCACCCCGAGGGCGCTCACGACGAGCACGGCCACGACGAGGGCCGGGACCGTGGGCCAGTGCAGGCCCTGGGTCAGCTCGTAGAAGAGGAAGGTGGCGGCGAACGCGATGGCGCCCTGCGCGAAGTTGAAGACGCGCGACACCGAGTACGTCAGCGTGAGCCCGACGGCGAGGAGCGAGTACACCGCGCCGGAGACGGCGCCGCTGACGACGAGTGCGAGGAGCTTGTCCATCGATCGTGGGGGGCGGGTCGGTGGGACCGGGCCGGGCGTGGCCCGGCCCCACCGTCGGGCCTCAGGCCCCTTCGATGTCCTCGAGCGGGACGTTCTCGGCGCAGGTCAGGGGGCTGACGGGCTCGTAGGAGGTGCCGTCGATCTTCACCAGGGCCGAGCACGGGGCCGGCTCGCCGTGGCCCTGCGGGTACTCGATCGGGCCCAGGCCCGACGGGTCGCCCACGGGCTCGTAGGTGAAGCCGTCGTTCACGATCTCACCGAAGGTCGCCGGCGTCAGGTCCTCGCCGACGGCGTCGAGCATCTGCACGAACACGTCCGCCATCCAGTAGGTGAGGGCCCCGCCCAGGGTGATCTGGGCGTCGGGGTCGATGGCCGCGAAGTCGGCCTCCATCTGCTCGATGGCCTCGCCGCCGAACTCCGTGGGCAGGAACTGGGTGCTGACGTAGGAGCCGTCGAGGGCAGCAGCCACGTCGGGGCTCTGCTCGAGCAGGCCGGGGACGTAGGCGATGTAGTTGAGGGTGTCGCCCTCGAAGCCGGCGCCGCGCAGCCCGGCGGTGATGCCGACGGTGTTGGCGAAGAGGCTGTTGAACACGACCAGGTCGGGCGGGCCACCGTCGTCGGAGGTCATCACGTCCTGGACGAACGGGGTGTAGTCGACCTGCTCGGAGGTGGGCACGTTGGGCTTGGCGTAGACGACGTCGGCCCCCTCGGCCAGGAAGGCGCCCTCCACCGTCTTGAGGCCCTCGGTCGAGTTGGCGGTGTCGTCGGAGACGATGGCGACGGTGATGCCCTCGCCCCCGAGCTCCTCGACGATCTGGGCCGCCAGCGAGGTGTTCGCCAGCGCCCCGCCCGGGGGCTGGATGCAGCCGTTGAAGCCGAAGCCGTAGGAGTCCTCGGCCCCGCACTGGCCGGGCATGAAGCCCCAGCCGACCGACGGCACCTGCTCCTCGTCGAGGAAGTCCGAGGTGGCGGGCAGGAAGCCGGCGCCGAGCATGGGGACGATGGCGAAGGCGCCCTGGTCCTGCACCATCTCGTGGGCCAGGTCGAGGTTCTTGGTCCCGTCCTCGGTGTCGTCCTCGGTGCCGAGGTAGTCGATGGTGCGGCCGTGGATGCCGCCCTCCTCGTTGACGCGGGCGAAGCGGGCCTGGGCGCCGATCTCGGCTCCCGGATAGCCGCCCGAGGCGCTGGTCAGCGGGGCGATCCCGCCGATCACGATCTCGTCGTCGGTGACGCCCCGGACGTCGCCGTCGGAGTCCGACCCCCCGGACCCGGACCCCGAGCCGGAACCGCCGGACGAGTCCTTCTCGGAGGTGCCGCAGCCCACGAGCAGCAGCGTGACGGCGAGCGTGACGGCCGCGCGACGTCGAAACGTGGAGGTGTGCATGTGTGGTGATCCCCTGGTTGCGAACTAACGACCGTTAGTATAACGTTCGCCCCGTCGTGTGACAAGCGTTCTACTAACGTTCGTTAGCAACGGGCAAGGGAGAGAGGTCCGCGTGTCGGAGAAGCAGTTCGCAGGAAAGGTGGCGCTCGTGACCGGGGCCGCCGGCGGCATCGGGCGCGAGTCGGCTCGGCTGTTCGCCGAGCACGGTGCCCGCGTCGCCGTCGCCGACATCGATCGGGCCGGCGCCACCGAGACGGCCGAGCTGATCGGCCAGGACGGCGGTGAGGCCGTCGCCATCGAGGTCGACGTGGCCGACGCCGCCTCGGTCGCGGCCATGGTGGCCACCACCGTCGCCGAGCTGGGCCGCCTCGACATCGCCCACAACAACGCCGGCATCAAGGGCGCCGACCTGCCCATCGACGAGATGCCCGACGAGGTCTGGCGGGCGGGCGTGTCGATCATGTTGGACGGCGTCTTCTACTGCATCAAGCACGAGGTGCCCGAGCTGCGGAAGGCCGGGGGCGGGACGATCATCAACACCTCGTCGGGCGCCGGGCTGATCGGTGTCCCCCGCTTCTCCAACTACGTGGCCGCCAAGCACGGCGTCATCGGGCTCACCAAGGCCGCCGCCCTCGAGTACATCGGTGAGGGCATCCGGGTGAACGCCATCTGCCCGGGCACGGCCCACAGCCGGATGGTCGACCAGTGGATGGACGGCTCGGCCGAGGCCGAGGCCGCCGTCGCCGGGCTCCACCCCATCGGTCGCATCGCCGAGGCCCGCGAGATCGCCGAGGCCGCCCTGTGGCTGGCCTCCGACGCGTCGTCCTTCGTGGTGGGCACCGCCCTGTCCGTCGACGGCGGCTACACCGTCCCCTGATCCGAGAGGAACCGAGACATGAGCGATGAGCGACTGGCGCGCGCCGCAGACCGCGTCGAGATCATGGAGGTGCTGTCCCGCTACGCGCAGTGCGTGGACGAGTCGGACTGGGACGGGCTCGACGACCTGTTCGTCGAGGGAGCCGTGATCGACTTCTCCAACAACGGCGGGGCCCGGGACACGTTCCCGGCGATCAAGGGCTACCTGCGCGAGTCCCTCTCCATCTTCGCCGCCATCCAGCACTACCAGACCAACTTCGCGGTCGACCTCGACGGCGACACCGCCCGGGTGCGCAACTACGTCTTCACCCAGATGGTCTCGATCGTCGACGGGGCCGATCAGCTCCTGGCCGACGGCGGCTACTACGACTCGACGCTGGTGCGGACGCCCGCCGGGTGGCGCCTCCAGGAGTACGTGGCCTCGCTGACCTGGCTGGACGGCACCTGGCCCGAGGGCGTGCCGCGGCCCGGCTGGTGGGGCGTCTCGGCCGACCGCTTCAGCCGCCCGGAGGGGGCGTCGTCGTGACCACCATGGGGGGCAAGGTCGCGCTGGTCTCCGGCGGCGCCCGCGGCCAGGGCGAGGCCGCGGCCCGCCTGCTGGTCGAGCGGGGTGCTCGCGTCGTGATCGGCGACCTGCTCGACGCCGAGGGCGAGGCGGTCGCCCGGGACCTGGGCGACGCCGCCACCTACGTCCACCTCGACGTCACCTCGGCGGCCGACTGGGCCGCCGCCGTGGACGCGACGACGGCGACCTACGGCACGCTCACCACGCTGGTGAACAACGCCGGCATCGTCCGCACCGGGCTCATCGAGGCCATGGCCGAGGACGACTACTCCGCCGTCGTCGCCGTCAACCAGCTGGGCTGCTTCCTCGGGATGCAGGCCGCCATCCCCGCGCTCCGTCGGGCCGGAGCTGCGGCCGGCCCGGCGATCGTGAACGTCTCGTCGGTCGCCGGCTTCAAGGGCGTGCCGGGCTGCGTCGCCTACGTCGCCTCGAAGTGGGCGATCCGGGGCATGACCAGGACCGCCGCCCTCGAGCTCGGGCCCGCCGGCATCCGCGTCAACGCCGTCTGCCCCGGCACCATCGACACGCCGATGGTCAGCTCGCCCGAGTTCGACGCGGTCGACAAGGACGCCTTCTTCGGGGGCCTGCCGGTCCCCCGCATCGGCCAGCCCCGGGAGGTCGCCGAGGTGGTGGCCTTCCTGGCCTCCGACGCGGCGTCGTACTGCACCGGTGCCGAGCACCTCGTCGACGGCGGCTCGCTCGCCGGCGACCCCCTGGAGATCGGATGAGCGAGCGCAGCGAGCGAATCAGACAGCACAGTCGTCTCCCCGGCGGCGGAGCCGTCGGCGCTCATCGGTGCCCAGCGCCGGCCCATCGGCGTGGCGCGTCCGATGTCTCTGGAGCGCACCGATGAGCACGACCGACCACGAGCAGATCCGGCACCTGGTGCACCAGTACGCCGAGCGGATCGACGGCGGCGACTTCGACGCCGTGGCCGACCTGTTCCAGCACGCCACCCTCGTCGCCGGCGACGGCAGCGAGTTCTCGGGCCGCGACACCCTGCGGGACCTGTGGGCCGGGTCGGTGCGCACCTACGAGGACGGCCTTCCCGACGTGTGCCACTGCATCTCCAACCTGGACGTGCACGTGGCCGACGACCGCAGCACAGCGTCGGCGCGCAGCTACGTCACCGTGATGCAGGCCCGCCCCGGCCTCCCCCTCCAGGCGGTGGCCGTCAGCCTCCACCAGGACACCTTCGCCCGGGTCGACGGCACCTGGCGGTTCACCGAGCGGCGCGATCGGCAGCTCCTGGTGGGCGACCTGAGCCACCATGTGCACGGGGTGGAGCCGCCGGCATGACCCCGTGGACGAGCCGACGAGAGGGCGACCGTGTCGCGACGTGATGAGATCCTGGTGCTGGCCAAGGCGCAGATCGCCGAGCGGGGCTACAGCGACACCTCGATGCGGGACATCGCCGAGGCGTCGGGCCTGCTGGCCGGCAGCCTCTACTCGCACTTCAAGTCGAAGGCCGCGCTGGTGGGCGAGATCGTCGTGCGGTTCTACGACGAGCTCCTCCCCGCCCAGCGCGCCATCGTCGCCTCCGAGAAGACCGGCGCCGAGCAGCTCCGGGACATGATCGCCACCGTCTACCGGGTGTGCGACTCCCATCGCGACGAGCTGACGATCCTGCACTACGACTGGCACTCGCTCTCGACCCTCGGCGAGCTGGCCGACGTCCAGGCCATGAGCCTCGAGACCCTCGATCTCTGGCAGGCCGTGGTCGACCAGGGCAAGGCCGACGGGTCGCTCCTGGCCTCGGTCGACACCACCGCCATGGTGCGGATCGCCACCAGCTCGATCCACGCCCTGATCGACACCGTCCGCTACGGCAGCCACCCCGTCCCCGCGAGCCAGGCGGACGTCCTCACCGCCACGCTCCAGGACGTGCTCCTCGGCGGGGCCGCGACGAGACGACCGCGGAAGCGATCGACCTCGTGACCGCCGGTCCGCCGCTCCCCTCGCCCGCCGGCATGGAGGAGCTGTTCGAGTCCACCAAGAACTGGGGTCGGTGGGGCGAGGACGATCGGGGGACCCTGGCGCTGATCACCCCGGAGCGGCGCGCCGCGGCGGCGGCCCTGGTCACCACCGGCCACGCCGTCAGCCTGGCCCACGACCTCGACCTGGAGGCGACGCTCGAGACGCCCCAGCCGGCCCAGCACCGGATGCTCGCCTGCGGCCACGACCGGGTCGTGCCCGGGCTCCCCGGCTACGAGGCGTCGCGCGACGCCATCGGCACGGAGGTCCACGGCATGGGCATCACCCACGTCGATGCGCTGTGCCACATGTTCGTGCGGGGCCAGATGTTCAACGGCCTGTCGGCCGACCTCGTCACCGAGGACGGGGCCGAGCGGAACTCGGTGATGGCCCTGGCCGGTGGCCTCGTCGGGCGGGGGGTCCTGCTCGACGTGCCCGCCCTGAAGGGTGAGCCGTACGTCGACCCGGCGCGGCCCATCACCGCCGACGACCTCGACGCCGCCGTCGCCCGGCAGGGCAGCGCCGTCGGGCCCGGCGACCTGCTCATCGTCTCGACCGGCCGCGACGCCCGGCGCGCCGCCCACGACGGCCGGCTCAGCCCGTTCGAGTCGCTGGCGGGGATGCACCCGAGCTGCCTGCCGTGGCTGCGCCAGCGCGACGTCGCCGTGCTGGCCGGCGACGGGATCTCCGACCCCATGCCGGCCGGCCCCATCGCCGACTGGCCGTTCCCCATCCACCAGGTCGCCATCGCCGGGATGGGGATGACCCTGGTCGACAACCTCCGCCTCGACGACCTGATCGAGGCCTGCGCCGCCCACCAGCGCTGGGAGTTCCTGCTGAGCGTCGCTCCGCTGCGGATCCCCGGTGGCACCGGCAGCCCCGTGAACCCCATCGCCATCTTCTGACGGCACCCCCCGCCGTCGGGGGGCCGACGACCACGAAGGACCAACCATGCACGACCTCCTCATCCGCGGCGGCCTCCTCGTCGACGGCACCGGCGTCCCCGGGCGGATCGCCGACGTCGCCGTGAAGGACGGGCGGGTGGTGGCCATCGGCCGGCTGGCCGGCGAGGCCGCCGTCCGCACGATCGAGGCCGACGGCCTGGTGGTGGCGCCCGGCATCGTCGACGCCCACACCCACTACGACCCCCAGATCACCTGGGACGGGCTGTGCGACACCTCCTCGCTCCACGGCGTCACCACCGTCGCCGCCGGCAACTGCGGGTTCGGGGTGGCGCCGTGTCGCCAGGACGACCACGAGTACCTCGGCCAGCTGTTCGCCCGGGTCGAGGGCATGGACCTGGCCGCCCTCGAGCAGATCCCCTGGGAGTTCGAGACCTTCGGCGAGTTCCTGGCCACCCGGACCGGGCGTCTCGGGGTGAACCTGGGCATGTACGTCGGCCACTCGGCCATCCGGCGCTGGGTCATGGGCGACGCCTCCTTCGAGCGGGCCGCCACCGAGGACGAGGTGGCCGCCATGGTCCACCTCGTCGACGACGCCATGGGCCACGGCGCCCTGGGCTTCTCCTCGTCGCTGGCGCCGACGCACCTCGACCTGGCCGACCGCCCCATCCCCAGCCGGCTGGCCGACCTCGACGAGGTCCGGGCCCTGGCCGACGCCGTGGGCCGCTACGGGCGGGGCTCGATCGCCTTCGCCCCCGAGAGCGCGGTCGAGGGGATCTCGCCCGACGACCGCGACCTGCTCATCGAGCTGGCCCGCCGCGGCGGCGTCCCGTCGATCACCCAGGGGCTCGGCGGCCGGTCGAAGGTCGACGCCCCCACCAAGACGTGGGAGGAGTCGCGGCGCTTCCTCGACCGCTCGGCCGAGCTCGGCTCCCCGGTGTACTCGCTCCTCATGACCAGG
>DATHEV010000064.1:0-3972 GCA_035318405.1 Iamia sp. | reverse complement strand
ATCTCGAACGCCACCCGGCCGCCGAAGGTCTCCAGGCCCCGGGCTGGCCCCGACAGCGCCACCAGGGTGGCGTTGGCATCGGCGGTGCGGGCGTAGTCGGCCAGCTCGGACTCGGTGTAGATCGACAGGATGCTCTGGGCGGTCCACGCGATCAGCGCCACCAGCAGGACCACCCAGATCGTCAGGCGCACCCGGTCGCGCCGGAGGGCCAGGCGCACCAGGGCACCAGTGCCGGCGAAGCGGGCGCTCATCCGTCGGTCCCCTCGCCCTCGTCGTCGACGGCGCTGACGTCGTCGCCGTAGTGGCGGAGGAACAGCTCCTCGAGCGTCGGCGGATGGCTGGCCAACGAGCGGATGCCCAGGCCGCTCAGGTGGGCGATGGCCGCCCCCAGCTCGTGGGTGTCGACGTCGAACCGCACCCGGTCCTCGTCGATCCGCAACCCGTGCAGCCCGACGAGCCGGTCCAGTCCCGCCGGCTCCTGCTCCACCTCGGCGTCGATCGACGTCCGGGTCAGGTGGCGCAGCTCGTCGAGCGTCCCGCTCTCGACCGTCCGGCCCTGGCGGATGATGCTCACCCGATCGCAGAGGGCCTCGACCTCGGCGAGGATGTGGCTCGACAGCAGGACGGTGCGGCCCTCCGTCCTGGCCTCGCGGATGCAGTCCTGGAACGCCGCCTCCATCAGCGGGTCGAGGCCCGAGGTCGGCTCGTCGAGCACCAGAAGCTCGACGTCGGCCGCCAGCGCGGCGACGAGGGCCACCTTCTGGCGGTTGCCCTTGGAGTAGGTGCGGCCTCGCTTCGTGGGGTCGAGCCCGAAGCGCTCGACCATGGCGTCGCGCCGGGCCCGGTCGAGCCCGCCCCGCAGCCGGCTGATGACATCGATGGCCTCGCCCCCGGTGAGGTTGGGCCACAGGTCGACGTCGCCGGGCACGTAGGCGAGCCGGCGGTGGAGGGCCACCGCATCGCGCCAGGGGTCGCCGTCCAGCAGCCGGACGGTCCCACCGTCGGATCGCAGCAGGCCGAGCAGGACCCGGATGGTGGTCGACTTCCCGGCGCCGTTGGGGCCGAGGAAGCCGTGGACCTCGCCCGGGCGCACCTCGAGGTCGAGCCCGTCGAGGGCGAGGGTGGAGCCGAACCGCTTGCTGAGGCCGTCGACCGCGATGGCGAGATCACTCATGGTTCCGACCGTACACAACGTTCAGAATCTTGTGAAGATTCAAATGTGTCACAATATTCAGATGTCTGCTGTGATCGGCCACGCCTTCGTCGAGCGCTTCGGCGCGCTCCTGGAGGAGGCCGGCATCCCTCGCATGCCGGCCCGTGTCCTCGCCGCCCTGGTGACGACCGACGAGGGTGCCCTGACCGCAGCCGACCTGGCCGAGGGCCTCGACGTCAGCCCGGCCGCCATCTCCGGGGCGGTCCGCTACCTCGCCCAGGTGAACCTGCTGGTGCGGGAGCGGGAGCGGGGCTCGCGTCGAGAGCGGTACGTGTTGCGCGACGACCCGTGGTACGAGGCCGCCGCCCAGCGCGACGTGATGCTGGCCCGCTGGGTCGACCACATGCGCGAGGGCGCCGTCAGCTTCGGCTCCGACACCCCGACGGGCGCCCGCCTCGTCGAGACGGGCGCCTTCTACCAGTTCATGCTGGAGGAGATGCCGGACCTGCTCGGTCGCTGGCGCGCCCAGAAGGACGAGCGCATCGCCGCCTTCGCCGAGGAGGCCGATCCCCCGCCCTGACCGGGCCACCGAGCCGTTCTGTGTGCGGGTTGCGCCGTTTGCGGCATCAACCCGCACACAGAACGACGACGAGGACGGCAGTCACGTTCCCTTGTAGTTGAGGACCTGGCGCAGGGTGTGACGGACCTCGACCAGGTCGGCCTGGTCGGCCATGACCTGGTCGATGTCCTTGTAGGCGCCGGGGATCTCGTCGACGAGCCGCCCGGCCCTGTCCTTCAGCCACGTCCGGTCGCCCATGGCCTCGGCCAGGTCGTCGGCGGTGAACTGCTTCCGGGCCGCGGTCCGGCTGAAGCGCCGGCCGGCGCCGTGCGAGCACGACGTCCAGCTGGCGGCCGAGCCCGTGCCGGCCACGATGAAGGTCTGGGTCCCCATCGAGCCGGGGATGACGCCGAGATCGCCGACGTCGGCCTTGATGGCCCCCTTCCGGGTGATCCACAGCTCCTGGCCCCCGTGCACCTCGCGCTGGGTGAAGTTGTGGTGGCAGTTCACCCGGTTGACCTCACGGCCGAAGCCGATGGCGGTCAGCACCTCGCGGAGCACGACGGTGACCATCTGGTCCCGGTTGGCCTTGGCGTAGTCCTGGGCCCAGAGCATGTCGCCGATGTAGGCGTCGAACTCCTCGGTGCCCTGGACGAGCCAGGCCAGGTCGGGGTCCTCGAGGTGGTGGGGCAGCTGGTGCCGCAGCCGCTTGGCCGTGGCGATGTGGGCCTGGGCCAGCTGGTTGCCGATGCCCCGGCTGCCCGAGTGGAGCACGACCCACACGTGGTCGCGCTCGTCGAGGCAGACCTCCACGAAGTGGTTGCCCGACCCGAGGGTGCCGAACTGGGTCAGCGCCCGCTTGGCCTGGCCCTGCGACAGGCGGGTGTGCGGCGGGTGCTTGCCCATCCACGTGTCGGCCTGGTGGGCGGCGTTGTCGTGGCCCCGACCGACGCCGGCGGGCACCCGCGCCGCGATCCGCTCGAGCAGCGGGTCGAGGCTGTCGGGCAGCTGGTCGGCGGTGACGTCGAGCTCGGCCGCGACCATGCCGCAGCCGATGTCGACGCCCACGGCCGCCGGGATCACGGCGTCGCGGGTGGGGATGACCGATCCGACGGTGGCCCCCATGCCGATGTGGGCGTCGGGCATGAGGGCGACGTGGCCGGCGATGATCGGCAGCCGGGCCGTCTTGCGGGCCTGTTCGAGGGTGCGGGGCTCGGCGTCGCTGGCCCAGCTGTAGAGGGTGTTGGTGATCTTGGTGGCGGGCATCGTCGCCCCTCCATCGTCTTCGGTGGAGGTCCAGGGTGGAGCACGCGGCCCCCCAACGGATTACCGCAGGTGGAGGGTCATCGGGTGATGGGGGATGCCGCGCTCGCTCACGAAGCCGTCGCCCTCGACCACGAAGCCGGCTCGCTCGTAGAACGACAGGGCGACGTCGCGGGCGTGGCACCAGAGCAGTGCAGCACCCTCGGCGCGGACGTGGGCGACGGCGGCGTCGAGGGCGAGCCGGCCCACACCCCGGCCTCGCCAGGTGTCGTCGGTGGCCATGCCCCGGAGACGCCAGGCGGGGACGTCGTCGGGTCGCCACGGGCACAGCTCGACGAGCACCGTCGCGGTGGTCAGAGGCGACTCGTCGTCGCCGATGACCGCGAACGTCGCCGCCTCGGGGTCCTCCAGCGCCGGCCAGTGCACCGCGTCCAGCGGCAGACCCGGGCGCAGCACCGCGTTCCGCAACCTCCGGGTCACGACGGGATCGACCCGCTCCACGCGCATGTCAGGGACCCTCGGGGTGCGCCGCAGGTGCCTCGTCGCTCAGCGATCGGACCTGACGCGCCGGCGATCCCGCCACCAGCACTCCGGCCGGTACGTCACGGGTGACGACGGACCCGGCCCCGACGACCGAGTCGTCGCCGATCGTGACGCCTTGGAGCACCACGGCCGCGGCGCCGACCCACACGTTGCGCCCCAGCCGGATCGGCGCCGCCGTGATGGCCGACCGGCGCGTGGCGGGGTCGAGCGGGTGACCCGACGTGAGGAGGCTGACGTTCGGCCCGAGCATGACGTCGTCGCCGATGTCGATGCCGCCGATGTCGTTGAGCGTGCAGCCGTGGTTGATGAAGACGTTGCGCCCGACCCTGATCGACAGGCCGTGGTCGGACCGCACGGGCGGCACCAGGCGGAACGTCGGGTCGACGGGCTGGCCCGTCAGCTCGCTCCACGCCGCTCTGACCGCATCGGTGTCCTCGTACCGCAGCGAGGCCAT
>DATHEV010000063.1:0-10373 GCA_035318405.1 Iamia sp. | reverse complement strand
GCAGCACGGCGAGGCCGTCCTCGGTGAGCGTGCCCAGGTCGCCGCCCGAGCCCTTGACCCACAGCAGGTCGACGGGCTGGCCGGTGACGGGGTCGACCTCGACGCCCTGGGCCGACGTGTTGCCGCCGGCGTAGTTCGTGGTGGTGGGATCGGCGCCCAACCGGTTGGACCGGGCCAGCAGCTCGGCGATCGTCTGCTGCGCGTCGGCGTCGCTCACGCACCCCACCCGGCCTGGTCGCCACCGACGCGGTCGGCCACGATGCGCTCGGCGTAGCCGCTGGCGGCGTAGGCGGCCATGGGGTCGGCCGGCAGCCCCCGGTCGGCGCGCCACGCCGCCAGGTCGGGGCGGACGTCGGTGGAGAAGGCGTCCATCATGATCCCGTTGGCGGCCAGCACGTCGCCGACCTCCTCGGCCTGGCGCAGCGCCTCGCGGTCGACGAGGAGGGCTCGCGCCGTCATCTCCTGGACGTTGAGCACCGAACGGATCTGGCCGGGGATCTTGGCCTCGACGTTGTGGCACTGGTCGAGCATGAAGCTGATGCCGGCCGCGGGGTCGAGCCCGCCGCCCCGCACGACCTCGTAGAGGATCCGGAACAGCTGGAAGGGGTCGGCGGCCCCCACGATCAGGTCGTCGTCGGCGTAGAAGCGGGAGTTGAAGTCGAAGGCGCCCAGCCGGCCCAGCCGGATGAGCTGCATGACGATGAACTCGATGTTGGTGCCGGGCGCGTGGTGGCCGGTGTCGAGGCACACCACCGCCCGCTCGCCGAGGGCGACGCAGTGGACGTAGGACGTGCCCCAGTCGGGGACGTCGGTGGCGTAGAAGGCGGGCTCGAACAGCTTGTACTCGAGCACCAACCTCTGGTTCGGCCCAAGACGCACGTAGACCTGGCGGAGCGAGTCGGCCAGACGGTCCTGGCGGTCGCGCAGGTCGCCCTGGCCCGGGTAGTTGGTGCCGTCGGGCAGCCACACCTTCAGGTCCCGGCTGCCGGTGACGTCCATGACGTCGACGCAGGAGTGCATGTGGGCGATGGCCTTGGCCCGCACCCGCTCGTCGACGTGGGCCAGGCTGCCGAGCTTGTAGTCGTCGTCCTGGAAGGTGTTGGTGTTGATCGTGCCGAGGCGGAGGCCGAGGTCGGCGGCGTGGGCGGCCAGCTTCTCGTAGTCGTCGACGAGGTCCCACGGGATGTGGAGCGCCACCGACGGGGCCAGCCCGGTGTGGGCGTGGACCTGGGCGGCGTCGGCCAGCTTCTCGAACGGGTCGCGGGGCACGCCGGGCTGGGCGAAGACCTTGAACCGGGTGCCCGAGTTCCCGAAGGCCCACGACGGCAGCTCGATGGCCTGGGTCGCGAGGATCGCCGTGATCTCGCTGAAGCTCGTCACGGACCCTCCTGGTGGCCGACCGGTCGATGTTCGAACCTGTGCGATCGTACACATCCTCGCACGGATCGCACAACAGGGCTAGCATCGCCCCGGTGACGTCGCTCCAGGGGAACCTCGCCGCCGAGGAGCGGCTGCGCTGGCTGGGCGCCCAGCTCGACGAGGCCGGGTCGGTCACCATCGCCACCGCGGCCGTGGCCCTCGGGGTCAGCGAGATGACCATCCGCCGCGACCTCAAGGAGCTCGAGGAGCGCGGGACCGCCCGCCGGGTCCGCGGCGGCGCCCTGCCCGTCGGACCGCAGGCCTTCGCCGAGCGCCACCGGGCTCGGCCCCGGGCCAAGGCCGTCATCGCCGCCAAGCTGGTCGACCTCATCCCGGCCGAGGGGGCGGTGGCCTTCGACGCCTCGTCCACCGTGATGCGGGCGGCCTCCAGCCTGAGCGGGGCCCGCGACCTGGTCGTGCTGACCAACGGGCCCGACACCTTCGAGGCCCTCCAGGGCCGGCCCGGCCTCACCCCCGTTCTCACCGGCGGCGTGCGCGAGACCCGCACCGGCAGCCTGGTCGGCCCGCTGGCCTGCCGGGCCGCCACCCAGCTGGCCCTGCGGGTGCTGATCGCCTCGGCCGCTGCCGTCGACGTCGACCTGGGCGCCACCGAGGCGGCCCTCGACGAGGCCGAGGTCAAGCGGGCCCTGGCCTCGGCGGCCGAGGAGGTCGTGGTGGCCGTCGACTCGTCCAAGCTGGCCAGCCGCGCCCTCGCCGTCGGCCTCGACTGGGACCGGATCGACGTCCTCGTCACCGAGCTCGATCCCACCGACGACCGCCTCGCCCCCTACCGCCCCCTCACCCGGGTGCTCTGAGCCCCCGTTCTGTCAATCCTCGTGCACCTCTGGCGTGCATGGAGGTTGACAGAAGCTCAGCCGACCAGCTCGGTCATGCCCCGCCAGCGTTCTGTCCGCCCCCATGCACCGTGGAGGTGCATGAGGGTTGACAGAAGCGGCTCAGCTGGGGCCGGCGAACTGGATGCCGAGACCGGCCTGCTTGCCGACGGCGGGGGCGCTGTCCTCGGCGTAGCGGGCCAGCTCGGCCCGGCCCACGACGTGCCAGTGGACCTCGTCGGGGCCGTCGGCCAGACGGAGGGTGCGCTGGCCGGCGTACATGCGGGCCAGCGGCGTCCACTGCGAGACACCGGTGGCGCCGTGGATCTGGATGGCCTCGTCGATGATCTCGCACACCCGCACCGGCACCATGGCCTTGACCGCGCTGACCCACACCCGGGCCTCGGCGTTGCCGAGGGTGTCCATGGCCTTGGCGGCCCGCAGCACCATCAGCCGCATGGACTCGATCTCGATGCGGGCCTTGGCGATGACCTCGACGTTCTTGCCCAGCCGGGCGATGGGCTTGCCGAACGCCTCGCGGTTGAGGCCCCGGCGGACCATCAGCTCGAGGGCCCGCTCGGCCGCCCCGATCGAGCGCATGCAGTGGTGGATCCGGCCCGGACCCAGGCGGACCTGGGAGATCTCGAAGCCGCGGCCCTCGCCCAGCAGCATGTTGGCCGCCGGCACCCGGACGTCGGCGAAGCGCAGGTGCATGTGGCCGTGGGGGGCATCGTCCTCGCCGAAGACGTGCATGGCCCCGAGGATCTCGACACCGGGGGTGTCCATGGGGACGAGGATCTGCGACTGACGCCGGTGGGGCGGCCCGTCGGGGCTCGTCTGCACCATGACGATCATGATCTTGCAGCGGGGGTCGCCGGCGCCGGAGATGTAGTACTTCTCGCCGTTGATCAGCCACTCGTCGCCGTCGAGCACCGCCGTGCAGGCGATGTTCTTGGCGTCGGAGCTGGCCACGTCGGGCTCGGTCATGGCGAAGGCCGAGCGGATCTCGCCGTTCAGGAGCGGCTTCAGCCACTGCTCCTTCTGCTCGGGCGTGCCCACCCGCTCGAGCACCTCCATGTTCCCGGTGTCGGGGGCGCTGCAGTTGAGGCACTCCGAGGCGAGCGGGTTCTTGCCCAGCTCGTTGGCGATGTAGGCGTAGTCGAGGTTCGACAGGCCCTCGCCGGTCTCCGCGTCCGGGAGGAAGAAGTTCCACAGCCCGTTGGCCTTGGCCTTGGCCTTCACCCCGTCGAGCAGCTCGAGCTGGCCGTCGCCGTAGCCCCAGTGCTCGGCCCGGCCCTCGCCGAGGCGGAAGTACTCCTCGGTGATGGGGTCGACCTCGTTGGCGATGAAGTCCCTCACCCGCTCGAACAGGGGGACGGCGTGCTCCGACATGGCCAGGTTCATGGCGTCGTCGGTGGGCAGGCCGGAGTGCATACCAGGGGAGGGCATGCATCGACCTTAGGACTGACCGGCGCCGGCTGGTAGACCGCTCGGGTGGGTCGTGCGATGGTGGTCGTCCTCGACAACTACGACTCCTTCACCTACAACCTCGTCCCCCTCCTGGCCCGCGACGAGGTCGACGTCCGGGTCGTGCGGAACGACCGGATCGTCGTCGACGAGCTGGTCGCCCTGCGCCCGGCCGGGCTGGTGATCTCGCCGGGACCGTGCACGCCGGACGAGGCCGGCATCGCCGTCGACGCCGTGCTGGCCCTGCACGGCCGGGTGCCGATCCTCGGTGTCTGTCTGGGCCACCAGTGCATCGCCGCCGCCCTCGGTGCCGAGATCGTGCGGGCCCCCTACCCCGAGCACGGCAAGGTCTGGCCCGTCCACCACGAGGGCTCGACCCTGCTCGCCGACCTGCCGTCGCCCTTCCTGGCCACCCGCTACCACTCGCTGGTGGTCGACCGGTCCACGCTGCCGGCCGAGCTGCGGGTCACGGCGACCTGCACCGACGGCACCGTGATGGCCGTCGAGCACGACGAGGCGCCCACCTTCGGGCTCCAGTTCCACCCCGAGTCCATCTGCACGCCCGACGGCGAGGCCATCGTCGACCGCTTCCTGGACCACTGCCGATGACCGTCCCGTCGGACTACCACCCACCCCCTGCGAACTCGGGGGGAAATGTGACCCTCCCGGGGCACATTTCCCCCCGAGTTCGGAACGGGGGTCAGGCATGACGGGGGACCAGGGTGCCTGGACCTCCCCGCCGCTCGACGCGGGGCCGCGGGATGCCATCCGGGCCGCGCTGGGGGTCGGGCCGGTCGCGCCCGTCGTCGAGGAGGTCGACGTCGTCTGGGAGCCGGAGCGCTGGCTGGCGGCGCTGGACGAGGGGGAGGTGGCCGGCCTGCTGGAGAGCTCGGCCGGGCCCGACGACGTGGCCCGCTGGTCGATCTTCGGCTCGGCGCCGCGGTTCGTGCTCACCGCCCGGCGCGACGGCACCGCCGAGGTCGACGGCCGCGCCACCATCGACAGCCACCTCCTCGACGTCCTCGATGCGCTCCGCCATCCGGAGCTGGACCCCGCCGCGGTGCCGTTCGTGGGCGGCCTGATCGGCTACCTCGCCTACGACGCCGGGCGCTGGTTCGAGGTGCTCCCCGACACCGTCGACCACGACATCGGCACGCCGCCGGCCGCCTTCGCCTACTACGACGCTGCCCTCGTCCACGACGGGCGGGACGACCGCACCTACCTGGTGCGCACCCACCCCGACGTCGACGCCGGGCCGTGGCTGGAGGACCTGACGACCCGCGCCCCGAACGACGCCGCGACCACCGTCGGGCGGGAGGCCGTCGAGTGGAACCTCACCCGGGACGAGTACATCGCCCTGGTCGGCCGGGCCCGCGACTACGTGTTCGCCGGCGACGTCTTCGAGGTCTGCCTGTCCCGCCGCTTCACGGTGCCGCTGTCGGGCCCACCCGCGCCCGTCTACGCCGCCCTCCGGCACCGGTCGCCGTCACCGTTCGCCGCCTACTGCGGCTTCGCCGACCACACCGTCCTCTCCTCGTCCCCCGAGCGGTTCCTGTCCTACGACGGCGCCCGTCTCGAGACCCGGCCGATCAAGGGCACCAGCCGGCGCCACGACGACCCCGCCACCAACGCCGAGGTCGTGGCCGAGATGCGGGCCGACCGCAAGCAGATGGCCGAGCACCTGATGATCGTCGACCTCTCCCGCAGCGACCTCGGCCGGGTCTGCGTGCCGGGCACCGTCGCCGTCCCCCACCTGGCCCGGGCCGAGACCTACTCCCACGTCAACCACCTGGTGAGCGTGATCGAGGGCCGTCCCCCCGTGGCCATCGGCGTGCGCCAGCTGCTGAGCGCCGCCTTCCCCGGGGGGTCGATCACCGGGGCGCCCAAGGTGCGGTCGATGGAGGTCATCGACGAGCTCGAGCCCGTCGCCCGGGGCGCCTACACCGGATCGGTGGGCTACCTCTCGGTCGACGGCCGGGTCGACCTCAACATCGCCATCCGCACCCTCGTCGCCGCCGACGGGCGCCTCCACGGCCAGGTCGGGGGGGCCGTCGTGGCCGACTCCGACCCCGCCGCCGAGTGGCAGGAGACCGAGGACAAGGCCCAGGGCATGCTCGCCGCCCTCGCCGAGGTCGACCCGGGCTAGGCGCCCACGAGGTGCCTGGCACCTCGTGGGCGGTCAGGCCCCCGTGTCGTTGGGGACCTCGCGCAGGGCGATCTCGTGGCTGTTCTGCATGTAGCTCTGGTGCGAGACCGGCGTCAGCACGGCCTCGTGGTGGAACGACCGCAATGTGTTGGCTCCGCAGCTCGACAGCGTGGAGCGGAGCTTGGCCAGGGTGAGCGGGACCGAGTCGTACACGCTGCCGGCGTAGGGGACGTAGCCGTCGACGCCCTCCTCGAAGACCATCTCGTCGCTGCCGGCCTGGCCGTAGCGCGACCAGTTGCGGGCCCGCTGCGAGCCCTCGCCCCAGTACTCCTTGAAGAGCTGGCCGTTGACCCGGCGCAGCGGCGACGGGCTCTCGTCGAAGCGGGCGAAGTAGCGGCCCAGCATCATGAAGTCGGCGCCGAGGGCGAAGGCGATGGCCATGTGGTAGTCGTTCAGCACGCCGCCGTCGCAGCAGATCGGCACGTACTCGCCGGTCTCGGCGGCGTAGGCGTCCCGGGCGGCCACCACGTCGATGAGGGCCGAGGCCTGGCCCCGGCCGATGCCCTTCTGGTCGCGCGTGATGCAGATCGAGCCACCGCCGATGCCGACCTTGACGAAGTCGGCGCCGGCCTCGGCCAGGTGGCGGAACGCCCGCCCGTCGACGATGTTGCCGGCGCCGATGGGCGTGCCCGGGGCGACCTCCTTGGCGTAGGCCAGCACCTTGGCCTGCCAGACCGAGTACCCGTCGGAGGAGTCGATGCAGAGCACGTCGGCGCCCTCGCGCACCAGGGTCGGGATGCGCTCCTCGTAGTCGTGGGTGTTGACGCCGGCACCGACCCGGAAGCGCTTCTCGGCATCGATCGACTCGTTGTGGAAGGTCTTGTGCAGCTCGTAGTCGCGCCGGGTGACGATGGACTCGAGGCTGCCGTCGGGCCGCACGATCGGGAGCACGTCGAGGTGGTGGTCCCAGATCATGGTGTTGGCGTCCGACAGCGAGACCGTCGGGTCGGCGGTGACCAGGTCGTCGGTGTGGCGCATCCGCGACTCGACGGTGTCGTCCATCGGGTGGCGCTTGGGGTGGAAGTCCGAGGTGGAGATCAGCCCGAGGAACTGGCCGTGCGAGCTGCCGTCGTCGGTCACGGCGGCGACATCGCGCTCGGCCGTGCTCAGCAGCTCGGCCACCTCGCCGAGGGTGGCGGACACCTTGACGTTGATCTCGCTGTAGCGGAAGCCGGCCTTGTGGCGCTTCACGCTCTTCACCATCTCGGCCTGGTCCTCGATGGTCTGGTTGTGGTGGATGAACCCGAGGCCGCCGGTCTGGGCGATGGCGATGGCCATCCGGGGCGACGAGATCGCCTGCATGATGGCGCTGGTCAGCGGGACGGCGACCCGCAGGTCGCTCTCCTCGCCGACGCGGTGGCGCACGATCGACGTGGACAGGTCGACGTTGCCGGGGACGCAGTCCTCGGTGGTGAGGTTGGGCAGCAGCAGGTACTCGTTGAGCGTCCGCGACGTCTCCTCGAGGATCTTCACGAGCACTCTCCTGGCGGTGGCCGAGCACGGACGCCCGTCGGCGGCCGGCGCCCTTGACCCTACTGGCCCGACCGTCGCCCCAGCACGGACGGGGACGCCGCTCGGATCGGCTCGGCCGAGGCCCTCAGCGGACGCAGGGGCCGACGGTGAGGGTGCCGGCCTCGGTGTCGAGGGTGGCGGTGGCACCGATGGTCAGCGCGACCTGGTCGGGGCCGCCGTCGGCGCCCACGCCACCGTGGCCGGCGGGCAGGCCGCCGAGCACGGGCACCCCCAGGTCGGTGAGCCGGTCGCGCAGCACGTCGAGCAGCACCCAGCCCCGGTCCTCGTAGTCGTCGAACCCGGTGAACAGGCCGAGGGCCACGCCGGCGATCCCGTCCAGGGCGCCGGCCCGGCGCAGGTGGGTGAGCTGGCGGTCGACCTGCCCGAGGCCGATCTGGCGGAAGTCCTCCAGGAACACGATGGCGCCGCGCAGGTCGGGCAGGCCGCCCCGATGGCGCCGGCCACCTCGCGGAGGTTGCCGCCCAGCAGCGGGCCGGTGGCCCGACCCGGCACCTCGACGGCCGCGGTGTAGGCCTCGGGGTCACGCTCGACGGTGAGGGGCGAGGGCTCCATCAGCAGCCGGCGGACCGACGCCGTGCAACGGGCGCCGGCCAGGCAGCCGTGGATCGAGGCCAGGCGGGCGTGCTCCCACAGGACGAGGTGCAGGTTGGTGATGTCGCTGAAGCCCACCAGCGGCTTGGGGTCGGCCCGCACGGCGTCGAGGTCGATCCGGTCGGCGATGCGGTAGGCCCCGGCCCCGCCCCGGGTGGTGATGACGGCCCGCACCCCCGGATCGCGGAAGGCGTCGTCGAGATCGGCGATCCGGTCCTGCTCGCGGCCGGCCTGGTAGCCCCAGCGGTCGACGGCGTGGGCGCCGACCTCGGGCACCAGCCCCCAGCTCGCGAGGAGGGCCACCTGCTCGTCGACCCAGTCCTGCTCGGGCCAGCTGGCCGGCGACACCAGCCGCACCCGATCGCCGACCACCACCCGCGGCCCCCGCACCGCCCCATCCCCTCGCTCGGCCGGCCCCACCCATCGCGCCGATCCTCCCATCCCGGCGATCGGCACCTGACACTGGCGTCACCTTTTCGGGCTACGGTCCGTCGCCGATGGCGCACCCCCTCGACCCGCTGTCGCCCGCCGAGGTCACCGCCGCCGTCGCCGCGGTGCGGGCCGATGGTCGGCTGCCGGTGAACGCCTGGTTCTCCACGGTCGTCGTCGACGAGTGGGGCGCCGGCAGCGGGCGCCACGCCCGTCTCGTGATCGTCCCCGGTCCCGAGGCCGCCCTGGTGGAGGCGGTGGTCGCCCTGGCCGACCCGGCGGTCGTCGACTGGGTCGTCCACGACGGGGCCCGCCCGGCTCTCGGGTTCGGCGAGTCGTTCGCCGTGATCATCGCCCTCCACGCCCACGACGGTTTCGTGGCCGCCCTCGCCGCCCGGGGCATCACCGACCTGGACAAGGTGCAGATCGACCCCTGGCCCACCGGCAGCTTCGGCCATCCGACCGAGGAGGGCCGGCGGGTGGCCCGCTGCCTCTGCTTCTACCGCGAGGAGCCGGGCGACAACGGCTACGCCCGGCCCATCGAGGGCCTCCAGGCGCTCGTCGACATGGCCCGGGGCGAGGTGCTCGAGATCCTCGACGACCAGAGCGTCGTGCCCCTCCCCCCCGAGCGGGGCAGCTACCTCCCCGAGGACCACCCGCCCCGGCGCGACCTGAAGCCGCTGGAGATCAGCCAGCCCGACGGCGTGAGCTTCGCCCTCGACGGCCACGAGCTGCGGTGGCAGGGCTGGACGCTCCACGTGAGCCTCGACCCGCTCGAGGGCATCGTCCTGCGCGACGTCGGCTACGACGACGGCAACGGGGTCCGCTCGATCCTCCGGCGCGCCGCCGTGAGCGAGATGGTCGTGCCCTACGGCGACCCCGGCCCCGACCACGGCTGGAAGAACGCCTTCGACGTCGGCGAGTGGGGGCTCGGCCGGTTGGCGAACTCGCTGGCCCTGGGCTGCGACTGCCTGGGCGAGATCCGCTACCTCGACACGGTGTTCGCCGACGAGCAGGGCGTGCCCCAGACGCTGGCCCACGCCATCTGCCTCCACGAGGAGGACGTCGGGATCCTCTGGAAGCACCAGGACCTCTTCACCGGGCGGACCGAGGTGCGACGCTCGCGCCGGATGGTGATCTCGTCGATCGCCACGGTCGGCAACTACGAGTACGGCTTCTACTGGTACCTCTACCTCGACGGCACCATCCAGCACGAGGTGAAGCTCACCGGCATCATGTCCACCCAGGCGGTGGGGGACGGCGGGGCAACCCCGCACGCGCCGCTCGTCGCCCCCGGGCTGGCCGCGCCCGTGCACCAGCACCTGTTCTGCGCCCGCCTCGACCTCGACGTCGACGGAGCGGCCAACGAGGTCCACGAGGTCGACGTGGTGGCCGTACCCACCGGCGAGGGCAACCCGCAGGGGAACGCCTTCGCCGCGCGGGCCACCCGCCTCGACTCCGAGCATCGAGCCCGCCGCCGCATCGACCCCTCCCGCAGCCGGGCCTGGAAGGTCACCAACCCGACGTCGCGCAACGGCCTGGGCCAGCCGGTGGCCTACAAGCTCGTGCCCGGGGCCACCCCCACCCTCCTCGCCGATCCGGCCTCCAGCATCGGCCGCCGCGCCGGCTTCGCCACCGAGAACCTGTGGGTCACGCCCTACGAGCCGGACGAGCGGCGCGCCGCGGGCGACCACCCGAACCAGCACGCGGGGGGCGACGGCCTGCCCCGCTGGACGGCGGCGGACCGGTCGCTCGTCGACACCGACGTCGTGGTGTGGCACACCTTCGGCGTCACCCACGTGCCCCGCCCGGAGGACTGGCCGGTCATGCCCGTCGAGTACACCGGCTTCACCCTCGTGCCCGTCGGCTTCTTCGACCGCAACCCCGCCCTCGAC